>NZ_SJOS01000040.1:0-23564 GCF_012027765.1 Pseudoflavonifractor sp. SW1122
CGTGAGTGCCCTCTGTTCGGCAAAGTATGCACCCCGGACAACCCGGTGGGGCCGTGTATGGTGTCCGGGGAGGGAGCCTGTGCCGCCGCCTATCTCTACGGAAGGGAATGACCCGCGATGGAACCACAATATATCACCTTAGACCACGGCAGCGGCGGAGGCCGCACCGCACAGCTCATTGAAGAGCTGCTCCTCCCCGCCCTGCAAAATCCCCACCTGGCCCCTCTGGGGGACGGGGCATTGCTGGATGTAAACGGCCCCCTGGCCTTCTCCACCGACAGCTTTGTCATTGACCCCATCTTCTTCCCCGGCGGGGACATTGGCAAGCTGGCCGTGTGCGGCACCGTCAACGATCTTGCCATGTGCGGAGCGGTGCCCAAATATCTGAGCCTGGGCATAATCTTGGAAGAGGGCTTCCCGGTGGAAGATTTAAAGCGCATCATCACCTCTCTGGCTGCCACCGCCGCCTCCTGTGGGGTGCAGGTGGTCACGGGAGACACCAAGGTGGTGGAACGAGGCCACGGCCATGGAATCTACCTGAACACCTCCGGCATTGGGGAAGTGAAATGGCCGGGGCTGTCCCCCCAGGCCATCCGGGAGGGAGATCAAATTCTGGTCAGCGGCACCGTGGGCGACCACGGCACCGCCGTGATGCTGGCTCGAAGCGGGATGCTCCAGGGGGATGAACTGGTCTCTGACTGTATGCCTCTGAATCAGCTGGCCGCTGCGGCTCTCTCTGCGGGCGGCGTGCGGGTGCTGCGTGACCCCACCCGGGGCGGCGTGGCCACGGTGCTCAATGAGTTTGTGGAGGGCACCCCCCTGTGTGCCCAGGTGCAGGAGGACGCCGTGCCCGTGCGGCCCCAGGTGGAGGCCGCCTGTGCCCTTCTGGGGCTGGACCCCCTGTACTGCGCCAACGAGGGCAAGCTGTTGGCGGTGGTGGACCCCGAGACCGCTCCGGCGGTGCTGGAGGCCCTACACCGCACTCCCGGCGGCGAGAACTCCGCCATCATCGGCTCCATCACCACCCAATTCCCGGGCCGGGCGGTACTGAAAACCGTCTTTGGAGCCCACCGTGTGTTATCCAAGCTATCCGGCGCACAGTTGCCGAGAATCTGTTAAAAAGTGAGGGGATGTCACCATGCAGACCAATGAAAAAATTCAAATTCAGCCCGAAGAGATCGTACCCACCGCAGAGAAGATGCGCCAGGCGGGGCGGCTGCTCATCATGATTCACGGACACATTGAAAACGACGGCACCCCCGTGGTCACCTACGACTACGACGACGGCCCCAATGTTTTGAGCTACGAGGTGCGGGGCCACGCCACCGTGCCCACCATCTCCCACATCTACGACGCCGCCGCCCAGTGGGCGGAGCGGGACGTGGCGGAGCTGGTCCCCATCACCTTTGAGGGTCTGGATTGCAGCCAGCGGCTGTTTATGCCGGACAACCTGCTCAGCGGCGAGGGGCAGATCACCGTCACCCCCATCGAGGTGCTGCGCAAAGAAAACAATATAGAATAACTCTTATAAGCAACAAAAAAAGGTTCCATCCCAGCGGATGGAACCTTTTTTGTATTGGAGATTAGCCCACGTACCCGGCGAACAGGTACCTGCCCAGCACGTCGATGCCCACCTCGGAGAAGAAGCCGAAGGTGTTCAGGCCGGCCATGACCACGAACCACAGAATGAACATGGGGAAGGCCTTCTTGACCACCATCAGGGGGGAGTCACTTTATGGGTTGTCTCTCTCTTCATTTCTCTTTCTCTCTCCTTAGCAGGTTGCGCCGCCCTTAACGGTCTTGTTCAGGATGGCTTCCTTGTTGATGGCCTGGTTGAGCAGCTTATCCTCCACATACTCCATACCCAGACGATCAATGGTGTCGGCAAAGCGCTCACCGGTGATGCCCTCGTCACGGAAGAACAGGATGGCGCGCTCCACCACGTCCAGAACCTCTTCCTCGCTGGTGAAGATCTTGCTCAGGGGGTGGCCATGGGCAACCTTCTTGCCCCAGCGGCCGCCCACGTAGACCTTGTAGCCCTCGGTGTACTCCTCCAGAGCGCCGAAGGGACACTTGCCCTTGCAGCGGCCGCAGTTGTTACACTCGTTGGGATCGATGATCACCTTGCCGTCCACAACCTTGGCCACCTTGATGGGGCAGGCGTTCTCCACCTGGCACACCTTGCAGCCACGGCACTTGGACAGGTCCACCATGGGGACACGCTGACCCACGATGCCCAGGTCGTTCAGGTCAGGCTTGACGCAGTTGTTGGGACAGCCGCCCACGGCGATCTTGAACTTGTGGGGCAGGGTCACGGTGTGGTAGCCCAGGTAGAAGCGCTCGTGGATCTTGTCGCTGAGCGAGAAGGAGTCCAGCAGGCCGTACTGGCAGGTGGTACCCTTACAGGCCACCACAGGACGCACCAGAGAGCCGGTACCGCCGGTGAGCAGGCCGCGCTCGTTGACAAAGTCGATGAGGGGCTGAATGTTCTCGTACTTCACGCCCTGAATCTCCAGGGTCAGACGGGTGGTCATGGTCACCTCGCCGCTGCCGAACTTCTCAGCGGCCTCGATGACGGCACGGTGCTCGTCGGCGGTGATCTTACCGTTGCGGGTGATGATACGCACGTTGAACACGTCGGGGTAACGCTTGTCCTGGAGGCAGCCCAGGCCCTTCACCCGCTTAATCTCAGCGGCGCTCAGAGCGGTGCCGGGGACGGAAATCTTCACAGTGTTGATGAAGGCGCCGCCCTCCAACACGCGGGTGTTGGTGTAGCCCAGGGCCTTGAGGCGGTTCTGGAGGAAGTAGCCGCGCTTGCCCTTGGCGCACACCAGCAGCAGCTTGTCGTCCAGGTTGGTGCCCTCGATGGGGCCGTTGACGGTGGACAGGTTCACCCAAGTGGCGCCGGGCAGAGTGGCGGCGGGGTGAGCGTCCAGCACGCGGTACTCCTTGGCAGCGCCAGCGGCGTACTCGGCGGGAGTGAAGGTCTCGAACGCGCCGGACATCTTGTTCTCCAGGATGTAGCAGGCCTGGACGAAGGGATGAATGGCAGTGGAGAAGGGAGGCGCATAGGCGTAGTCCAGGGTGTCGAAGTCGGCAACCTTGGCGCCCATGGCAATGCCGGTGACGGCAATATCCACCATCTTGTCCACAGCGCCGCCGCCCAGCACCTGGATACCCAGCAGCTTGCCGGTGGTCTTGTCGGCGATGAGCTTGGTGACAAAAGAGGAGGCGTCGGCATAGTAGTGAGCCTTGTCGTCGGTGACGCAGGTCACGGTGACCACGTCATAGCCCTCAGCCTTGGCCTGAGCCTCGGTCAGGCCGGTGCGGCCAGCGTTGAGGTCGTTGGCCAGACGGACCACGCCGGTGCCCATGCAGCCCAGGTAGGGGGCATCGGTGTCAGTGAGGTTCTTGGCAAGGCACCGGCCGGTGATGTTGGCGGTGGAGCCCATGGCGGACCACTGGCCCTTGCCGGTGATGCGGTTGTGCACCATGGCGCAGTCGCCCACGGCGTACACATCATTGAGGTTGGTGCGCTGGTGGTCGTCCACCACGATGGTGCCCTTCACCATCTCCAGGCCGGACTCAGCCAGAAAACCGGTGGCGGGACGGATGCCGATGGCCAGCACCACCACGTCGGCGGGCAGCACGCCGGCGCTGGTGTCCACGCCAGTGGCCTTCTCGGTGCCCACAATGCCCTTGAGGGCGGTGCCAGTGCGCACACGCATGCCCTTACCCTGGAGCTTGCGGCGGACGTAGTCGGCCACCTCAGCGTCAAAGATGTTGGGCATCAGCTGGTCGGCCATGTCCACCACGGTGACGTTCAGGCCCTTGGCCATGAGATTCTCGGCGATCTCCAGGCCGATGAAGCCGCCGCCCACCACCACGGCGTTGCGGCAGTGGTTGTCGTCCACGTAAGCACGCAGACCGATGGCGTCGTCGGGGGTACGCATGGTGTACACGCCCTTCCGGTTCACGCCCTCCACGGGGGGCACGAAGGGCTCAGCGCCCACGGCCACCACCAGCTTGTCATAGCTGACGGTGTTGGCCTCACCGCTCACCACGTTGCGCACGGTCACGGTCTTGGCGTTGGCGTCCACGGAGGTGGCCTCCATACCGGTGACCACGTCCACCCCGGTCAGGCCCTTGTACTTTGCGGGGGTGTTGACGATCAGCTCGTCCCGGGTCTCAATGCTGCCGCCCACATAGTAGGGCAGGCCGCACCCGGCGTAGGAAATGTCCTGGCTCTTGGTGTAGATGGTGACGTTGGCGTCCCGGTTCTCACGCTTGAGCTTGGCAGCGGTCTTGGTGCCTGCGGCAACGCCGCCGATGACGATCACGTTCATATCTCCCTCTCCTTTGTTCATTTTTTCGCAGAATTAAGCGTGTTGATTATACCATACCTTCGATGATATAATTGATTCGACTTAATGATACAACGATTCAAATTCTGAATCACCCACTTTACCTATGAAAGAACTGGGGTATGTCTATGCTGGACTATCGAATGGAAACCTTCCTCATCCTGTGTGAGGAGATGAATTACCGCAAAACCGCCCAAATTCTGCATCTTTCTCAGCCTGCCGTCACCCATCACATTCAATTTCTGGAGCACGAGTACGGGTGCAGTCTGTTTACCTACGCCGGGCGGCAGCTGATTCAGACCCCCCAGGGGCGGGCGTTGGAGGAGTATGCCCGCTCGGTGAAGCACAACGACCTGGAAGTGCGGCGCAAACTCTCCAATCAGCACGTACTGGAGCTGAAGGTGGGGGCCACCAAGACCATCGGGGACTACGTCATCAACCACCGGGTCAACCGCTTCCTCACCAGCCAGGACCACGCCCTCACCTTCATTGTGGACAACACCGAGCACCTGCTGCAAATGCTGGACGACGGCCAGCTGGACTTTGCAGTGGTGGAGGGGTATTTTAGCAAGACCCACTTTGAATGGCAGTTGTTCCGCCAGGAGCCCTTTGTGGGCATCTGCCACAAAAACCACCCCTTCTGTGGCCGCAAGGTGGGCCTGCCCGAGCTGCTCACCGCCACCATCATCCACCGGGAGGCGGGCTCCGGCACCCGAGCCATTCTGGAACAGAAGCTCAAGGGCTACAACGAGTCTCTGGAGCGGTTTGACCGCCACATCTGTATCAGCTCCTTTAAGCTGATTTTGGATGCAGTGAAGCAAAACCTGGGAGTCAGCTTTGTCTATGAGGCTTTGGCGGACAGCGACCCCCAGCTGGGCAAGTTCTGGATGGAGGGAGACCCCATTATCCGGGAATTTAACATTGTATACTTAAAAAATACCGACCCACAGGAGAAAATCCGGCTCTTTCTCCAGGGGTAAACCCAAGAGCTGTCGCAGATGCGGCAGCTCTTACTTTCATATTGACTTTAATTTTATTGAAGTATATAATCAATATTATTAAAGAAAGGAGGGTATGCCTCGTGGCTTTGGACATCATGCCCGAGTGGATGGCCAATCTGGAGGAGGAAGACCTGGTGTTTATCAAAAAGTTTCTCCTCTCCTCCGGGTCTTTGAAGGAGATGGCCCGTCAATATGGGGTGACCTACCCTACAGTTCGGCTGCGTCTGGACCGACTGATTCAGAAAATTCAACTCAGCGACCAAGTGGAGGGCGAGCCGTTCATCGCCCTCATCAAGCGGCTGGCCCTCCAGGATAAGCTGGACTTTGACACTGCCAAGCTGCTCATCACCCAGTACAAAAAACAACAAGGAGGAGAATAACATGCATATCCCCTGGAATACCATTACGCTTTTGGTCATTTTGGTGGGCATCGTTCTGCTGCAAATCTTCCTCTCCCGCCGGGAGAGCCGCTGGCCGGGGCTGGTATTGCCCAGTCTCACCTTTCTTTTGAGTCTCTGCGTCACCTTGGGCGGTGCCCTATTTCTCTATATTCCCACTCAGGACAGCACCCTTGGAGCCGTGATTCTCCCCACCCTCCTGCTGTTTTTGCTGTACAACATCCCCACCTTGGTGCTGTTGGGCATCTACTTTGCCTGTCGGGAGAAGTACAGCCGGAAAAAACAGCTGGACAAGATGAACATTCAAGACCTGGACGGTTGACGGCCCCCGCAGAATGGGATACACTGGACTTGAATCTGAGGGGCAACCGCCCCCACCCAGGAAAGGAGTGTCCCCCATGAAAAAGCAATGGTTGATGGGCCTGGCCCTGAGTTTGGTTTTGCTGGCTGGCTGTTCCGCCTCCAACGTGGTCAAGACCTATGACAGCGAAGAAGACGGCGTGATGGTCACCTACCAGGAGCTGAAAGACGGCACCTGGAAATGTGAGGGCACGGTATACCCGTACCGTCTGGAACTCTCCGGAACCCTACTAAACGCCCGAGTGGATTCCCACTATGTCGTGCTGAGCCAGCGGGAGGACGTTACATTTGAGGAGGTCTCTCAGGCACTGCTGAGCAGCATTGCCCCCTTTGACCCGGTGGGCTATGTTCTGGTGGAAATGGATTGAGTGGCTGGTTTCGCCGTATCAATAAAGCCCCCGCCCTTTGGATGGCACAATGCTATCCAAAGGGCGGGGGCTTTTCTCTGCTGGACAAAGGTACAACGAGCATGTAAACTAGAGGTTGCAACCAAAACTTGCCTGAATGCAACCCCTATGTGGTTTCATTTTGGTTCAATATCCGATAGATTTGAGGTGTCAACATGGTACTGTCAGAAAAATTAGCGGCGCTTCGGAAAGAGCACGGATACTCTCAGCTGTATGTGGCGGAGCGTCTCAACGTGTCCCGCCAGGCCATCTCCCGCTGGGAGGTGGGCAGCTCTGTCCCCTCCACAGAGAACCTGCTGGAGCTCAGCCGCCTGTACGGGGTGTCCCTGGATGAATTGGTGGGCCGCGATGCAGAAAGCCTGACACAAACCGCTCCAGAGATGGAAACTGTACATCAAGAGCCCGTCCCTCAACCGCAGAAAACAAACATGGTTCGTATTTCCAAGAAAACACTTTACTTCGGCTGCGTTGCGTTATGTCTCGTTTTTTTTGTGCCTTCTAGCTGTCTGGCTATGGAATGCCAAACGCGTTCAAAGGGAAAACGATGGATATGACACTATACGATATGAGGATATGTCGAACGGAGGGACACCTTCTGAAGACCAACCTTTTGACCTTGATTGAGTAGACATATTGATATTATTCTAGATTTAAAAATTGCAATGGAGAACATTATGAACCAAATCTCGAAAACAGTTCTTGTATTTTTTCTCTCATCTTGTGTAGTTTTTTTATGTAGTATGGCAGCCTCAGCCGCAGGGCATCAGGCCCAAAACTGTTTGAATACTGTCCCGTACTCACAACTATCAGGACAACAAGTTAATTTTCCATCTGCACTTAACAACTTTGACTTTTATGTTGACTCCACCAGAGCCACCAATCATGTTGATCTTATTGTAGATGCAGGAAAATTTAGAAAATCAACCTCTGCTTTTTCCTTAGAGTCTGGGGAAATAGTTAAATTAAATTTTATCTATTCTCCCCAAAATGCATCACCACAAGTCGGTCTTGTTGGACCCGATGGAGTCTTCCGTTATGTAAGCGGCGCAAATGGAAGTATTCAAAAAAATATAATTATTAGCAAAACAGGAAACTATTACTTGGCATTTCAGAACAATTCCAATGTGTCTGTTCAAATTATGGGTTTTGTCTACTACTAATAAATAGGTATATTACAAAAAAGTAGTGATACACAATGCAGAAATTTACCGCAAGACCATGAGTTCTTGTGCTCCATGAAGTCCTACACTGTGAATACGGATTCTTTCGCTGCTGTTCTGTGCTATGTTCGCCATTCCTATCATTGCTGCCTCTTTAACCCCAGCCATGGCTTACGCATGTCCACATACGTCTACAAAGGTTGTGAGAGAGGTCAGGCAAATCACTCCGCATACTGAGACACAACATAAAGTTGATTACAAAACTAGCACAGTTTGTAATGATTGCCATGCCGTGCTATCCACAAATTACAGTTTTAAGTATGAGTCTCATTCTATGCGAACCCTTTCAAGTATCCACAATTCGTCAAAGGGAACACATACATACAGAATTTCTTGCGCATCTTGTGGATACTTTAGAATTGAAACTATTCCCTGTTCTGGCCCTCCCTGCTACGACCCGTTTTAGCCTGAATTTCTTGACTTCACAGAATAGGTATAAGCAGCGGACAGCACAACTTCTTCTGAGTGAAATACGTTGATCGCAAAATCAGAGATTTAATAGGACTCTGAACCGATTGCCTGTGATTGAACAGCAAACAGATCTATTGGGGTAATCCAAATTTTGAGAAAAACACACTGTGTACCTCTTACATTTGGATCAACACTTGTGGAAGAATTTCGCTGTCACCGCATGTCCATCGGTTCAGAGTTTCCTGCTATTCCTACTGTAGGGACGCTGAGCAAAATAAATCGGGAAAGAGGGGGATACCATGACAGGAAGAATCCGATTGACCCGCCGTCCAGGTGTCACGGTTTTGTGGCTGGCGGCTCTGACCGCTGCGGCTCTGCTGTTGTGCGTGGGAAGCGGCGTGCTCTGGTCCGTCATCGGGCTCCAGGGCTATATGGACGAGCACTTCACCTCAGTGGCCGTCCTGACGCGGACCGAGGAACAGATGGAGGAGCTGGAGCAGTCCATGGCAGCCGGAGGTTTGGGCGAGGTTCTGTCTGCCCCTGTCCTCTCCCAGCAGGAGCTGGAGCAGATCTCCGCCATGCCCCAGGTGCGCATGGTGGACGCCCGGGGACTGACGGCAGCCTATAGTCCCTCTTTGCGCCCAGTGTCGTCGGCGGAGACCGAGAAGGCATACAACACATACTTGGATTCCCCTTACAACCAAGTGATGCTGGTGGGGCGAGTCCTCCAAGCAGATACTATCCGTACTCTCCAGGAGATGGACACCACCGAGCTAGATGGACAGGTACACACCTACACGGAAGTGGAAACCAGTGGAAAGCTGGCGGTAGAACAGGTCATTATCGCCCATGAGGCCTATGACATTCCCCAGGAGATCGACTTGGACTTGCGGTATGTCAGTGAGGACCCGGAGGACTGTGTGCAGGTGGGCCAGCGGTATGTCTTCTACGGGGTATATGATGCAGGGCTACAGCACACCCTGCTGGACCAGCTCCATGAGACTGCTGGACAAGAGCATGGGCGCACCCCCACTTTACAGGTGGATGACGGCGTAGACATGACCGCCACCTACCTCCGAGAGGATGGAACGTATGCTTTTGTGAGCAGCGGAGATATCGAGCCTCGCTTCCCGTCCTTTGCCCCTATTTCGGGCAGTGCAGACGAATTCTTTTCTGACCCCGACCATGAACTGTGGCAAAAGACCCGTGATGAGATGGAGATCACCCTGCACAGTGTGCCTCTCATGGGTACCGACTGTTTGGAGAGTGTATATGCCTTCCAGCAGGGGGACAGCTATCTGGTAAGCGGAAGAAGCTTTACCCAGGAGGAGTATCACACCGGGGCTCCGGTGTGCGTCATCAGCGAGGCGGTGGCCCATGCCTCCGGCCTGTCTGTGGGGGCTGAGCTGAACCTCTCTCAGTACGAGGCTTTGATGAATTATGAAGAATACGCCAACTTAGGTGGGTACCTGGCCACGTCAGGGTATTTGCAGAGAAACGTAGCCGGAGGCGGCACGGAGCTGAACAATCCCTCCACCCGTCCTTATCTCAGCCAGTACGGCTTTGCCACCCAGGAGGAGACCTTCACGGTGGTGGGCATTTACCGTCAGGACCAGTGGTGGGACAGCGCCGCCAGCTTTGCCATGACGCCCAATGTGGTGTTTACCCCCTCAAAGGCTTTGGCAGATTGTGCCTACCGGAGCGATGTGGGGGGTGTCTACCTTTCGGTGGTCCTGGAAAACGGTACGGCCCAGGACTTTCAGCAGGCCACCGGAGGTCAGACCACTGAGGGCCGATGGCTAGTGGACGATCAGAACTACACCCAGGTCCAGGCTGGCGTGGAGCAGCTGCAAGCTGCCGCACGAATCTTAATGGCAGCCTGCGTGGCAGGCTGGGTGCTGATTGTGCTGTTCTACCTGGTCTTGTACCAGGTAGGAGAGCGGCGCAACCTGGGTATCATGATTTCTGTGGGGGCTGGAAAGGGCCGTGCCATCCGTTACCTGGTGGGCAGCGGCCTCATTTTGGTAGCCGTGTGCACAGGGTTAGGCCTGGCCCTCAGCCAGGTAGTGGACCGGGCTGTGCTGGATATGGTCCTGTCTGTGAGCATGAAGCAAGCCTCTGCCACCGCTATGAGTAGCGCGTCCCAGCTGGATACCCAGCTCATCGGCGAGGGCTTGACCCAGGGCAGCGCCTCCAGCTGGCAGGGCGCAGCGCTGCTGGCTGGGCTGTCTTTGGTGGTCGTGGCGTTGGTGATGCTTCTCCAGGCTTGGCACTTGAGCCGGCAACGGCCGAGAAAGCTGATGGAGGGATGAGAAATGTCTCCCTTTCTTGTGAAACGGCTATTGCGACGGCCTGTGCTATTGCTGGTGACCTTTGTGTTTTGTCTGGGCTGCTGTGGGCTGCTAGGTTACCTGTTGGGCTATTTGGACCGTCAGCAGCAGGAGCTGGACCGGGTACAGGACAGCTTTGACATCCTGTGCGTGGTGAGCAACACCCAGGGCAGTTCCACCACCGGACTAGGAATCAGCCCCACCTACCTCCAGGTCCTGGCGGACCCCGATTTGGAAGACGGGGCCGCCGCCTATGTGCGGGATTTACAGATGACCAAGGAGTTTTACGCCACCCCCGGTCAACAGGAGGCGGGACAGGGGCAGGAGCTACAGGTCATTGGGCTGACCGACCCGGAATTGGCTCCTGCTCTGGATGAGGCCATGGGGGCCCCAGTGCTGTGGCTAACCCAGGGAGACTTTTTCGGGTCCCAGGGCCCGTTGTGCGTGGTGTCGGAGACGATGTATCAGCAGCTAAGAGAGAAGGAACAGACGGAACTTTCTCTCCTCCTGCGAGACCCACTGTCCCCGGAGACAGTGGAAGAGGAGGTGACCCTGACGGTGGCGGGGGTTCACGTCGGGGACTCGTCCACCGTGTATCTGCCCTGGGGCTATACCCAGAAGCTGATGGAGGATTGCTTTCACTATGTCAGCTGTGATTCTCTGCAATTCTATGTCCGGGACAATCGGCAGATTCAGGCCCTGTATGACCGGGTAAAGCGCTTGTTCCAGCCAGTAGACATCCAAGGTGGGTATACCCTCTATTCCTATGCCTTGACCATCTATGACCAGCAATACTGGAGCACTTTGGCCACCCTCCAGCAAAACATCCACCGCAGCCAGTACACCATTCCCATTCTACTGGTACTGGTGGTTTTGGCGGGGGCGCTGATCAGCTTTCTGGCAGTGCGCAGCGCTCGACGCAGCTATGCGCTGATGCGGATACAGGGACTGAGCCGGATGGGGCTACTGGCCACTGTTTTGGTGGAACTGCTCCTCCCTGCGCTGGTTGGCTGCGGACTGGCGGCCGTCCTGTGGCGGCAGTGGCTTCCACTGGTGCTGTTTTTGGTGTGCTATGTGGTAGGAGGAATGGCGGCGGCCATCCGCCCGGTCCTGGCCCGACCTGCCATGATTTTGAGACAACAGGAGTGATGACATATGGCGATGCTGCGAGCGGAGCAGGTCTCCTTCTCCTATCAAGGGAAACATGAGACTGTCCATGCTGTGAAAGACTTCAACTATGACTTCAAACCGGGCTCTTTCTATGCCATTGTGGGCAAGAGCGGCAGCGGAAAGACCACCCTGCTGTCTCTGCTGGCGGGGCTAGAATTACCCACTCAGGGGCAGGTAGCGTTTCAGGGGGATACCACCACCCAAATGGACTGTGACCTCTTCCGCCGAGACCATGCGGCGGTGATTTATCAGAACTTCAATCTGTTCCCCCAGCTCACCGCCCAGGAAAATGTGATGTATCCCCTGCGACTGCAAAAGGTAGACCGGCAGGAGGCAGCTCAACGGGCCCAAGAGGCGTTGGCGCAAGTAGGGCTGAGTCCGACCCAGTGGTGCCGGTACCCCAGCCACCTCTCCGGCGGCGAGCAACAGCGTGTGGCCATTGCCCGCACGCTGGCCATCCGCTGTGAGATCATTCTGGCCGACGAGCCCACCGGGAATCTGGATGAGGAGAACACCAAAAGTATTACCGACTTGCTGCTGCGCCTGGCCCATGAGCAGGATCGGTGTGTCATCGTGGTCACACATGATCGATCCATTGCCGCCCGGGCCGATGCTGTGCTGGAACTGCGGGATGGGCGTCTGTTGCAACAAGAACAGGCCCATGAGGAATAACCTTTAACAGACAAGGAAAGCCCCCGGAAACGACTCATATTGCGTTTCCGGGGGCTCATCTTATAGATCTCGATTATACAGCTTGGCCACAAACTTCCGGCCCCCTACCATAAACAGCAGGATGGCCGCCACGTCCACCGCCTCCAGCAGGAGGATGACGTGGCGCTCGTCCATGCCCTCGGCCAGCGTTCCGGCCAGGAGGGTGCCCGCCACACCGCCCAGAGAGCACAGCATCTGGAAGGTACCGTTGAACCGGGCCCGTTTCGTGTCCGGCACATAGGACTGGGTGGCCGCAATGCGGATGTTGTAGCTGGTAACCCCCAGCACCCCGGTGATGAAAAAGGCCAGGGCCATGAGGGGGATGGGCAGATACAGCTCAATAGCCGCATTCAGAGCCACCACAAAATACACGCACAAGGCGATGCGGAACTTCCAGTTGGTGGGGAAATGCACCTTGTAGTGGATGAGGCCGCCAATCAGCCGCCCGATCACCGCCGCGTTGGAGACGATAGCATACAGGGTCACCGCCGCCACCGGCCACATGGCATAGAGGTAGGCGTGGCTGCGGAAAAAGGGCAGGTGCAGGGTACCGCCGCCGCTTCCGGCAAAGTTGCTCACGGTGAAGTACAGCGTCACCGCCAGAAGCCCCTTCTCGGAGAGGATGTAGGACATGCCCTCCTTGAAGTCCACGCCGAACTGCCGCAGGGGGTTCTGGCTCTGCACCGGGGCAGCCTTATCCATGTGGGTCTCCTGGTAGCGAATGGTCCGCTCAAAGCAGGCGGCCACAAAAAAGCTCACCGCATCAATGGCCAACAGGGGCAGCACACTGCCCATACTGTCATAGATGAGGGCGGCCAGCGGGGCGGTCATGGCCGCCAGAGGCCAGAGCAAGCTGGAAATGGAATAGGCCTTGGAGAAGTTTCCTTCCGTGATGAGGTTGGGATAGAAACTGTCGTAGGCCACGGAATACATGCTGTTGATGGCCCCGGTGATGAGGCAGAAGGCCAGCAGCACCAGGTAGTTAAACCAGCCCTGACTCATGAGCAGGAACATCAACAGGTAGAGAAAGGCGGACAGGAAGTCCAGCCGATAGATCACCTTCTTCCGGCTCATGCGGTCCAGGTAGGGCCCCGCCAACAGGGGGACCACCAGCACCGGAAGCTGGAAACAGATGTTGAAAATTGCGTATAAAAGGGTGGACCCGGTGTAGTCCAGCACCATGATACTCATGGCAAAGCCGGACAAGGTACTGCCCACCATAGACACCACACTGCCCAATGTGATGATGGTGAAGTCCCGGGTCCACAACGTAGACGGGGTACTCAAAACTCTCCTCTCTCGCAGAACAATACGATTGGAAAACCCGCTCTTTCGTGGTATAATAGCCGCACAACGGCTATTATACCAGGATTTCAATTGCCGTTTTTCTCACCCCTTACGGGGCAACCGAAAAACTTGGCATATATACCATTCCAGCTCCGCCGAAATGGTATATTGTCAGGGAATCCACCAAGGAGGGGTCCTCCCATGAAACGCAGTAAACGACTCACTCTCTTGTGGGCGGTGCTGGCAGCCCTGGTGCTGCTCACCGGAGCCATTGCCGCCCCCATTTTATGCCGCTCCTTCTACTATGTCCACATCGACGCGCTGAACCTCACCGAACAGATCGGCCTGTCTGAGACCGAAATCCGCCGGGCCTATAACGAGATGATGGACTACTGTACCGGCGGCGACACCTTTTCCACCGGCATCCTCCCCCATTCCCAGGAAGGGGCCAGCCACTTTGCCGACGTGCGGAGCCTGTTTTTGCTGGACCTGCGGCTGTTGGCTGTGGGTGTAGCGGCGTGTGTGGTGCTCTTCGTCCTCACCCGCCTTCTAAAACGCCGGTGTGCCCCCATTCTGGGCCGTGGGCCCGGATTCTGGGCAGGGGCCGGGCTTGGGGTCAGCTTCGCCGTGATCGGCGGCCTGGCCGCCCTGGACTTTGACCGGGCCTTTGTGGTCTTTCACCACCTGTTCTTCCCCGGCAAAGACAACTGGCTCTTCAACCCCAACACCGACCCCATTATCTTCATTCTGCCCCAGGTATTTTTCCGCAACTGTGCCCTCTTGATTTTAGGGCTGTTGCTGGTGGGATGTATCGGGATGATTGTATGGGATTTCGTCAGGCCAAAGGCACGGGTTTAAAAACTTCCCCCACTTCCACAGCGGAAAAGCCGCCTGCGGAAATCTCGGTGATTCTATCCCCGAAGGGCACCTCCTGGCCCTCCGGCAGCAAAGCGTGGACGGTGACGTGGTCGGTATAGTCCACATCCCCCACCACCCCACCCAGGGCGGTGACCTCCAGCTTCACCCGCTCGAAGAAGTTATAGGGGCAGTCCACGGTGACTTCCACCCATCGGCGCACCACCGAGATGCCCGACTCATCCAGGGCCATTTTCGAGGCCTGGGTATAGGCCCGCACCAGGCCCCCGGCCCCCAACAGAATACCGCCAAAGTAGCGAGTGACCACGCAGCACACGTTGGTCACTCCTTCTTTTTGGAATACCCCCAGCATGGGCTGGCCCGCCGTGCCCTGGGGCTCACCGTCGTCGGAGTAGCGCACCGCACCGTCCTTGACAATGTAGCACCAGCAGTTGTGCCGGGCGTCGTGATACTTTTTCTTGGCCCACTCGATGCAGGCCCGGGCCTCCTCCTCGGTCTCAATGGGCCACACGTGGCCGATGAACTCCGAGCGCTTTTCCACCAGGGTGGCCTGGGCCTCCCGGGTGGGGATGAGGTATTCACTCATGTCGGTTCAGTCCTCCCAGTCCTCTTTGTGGGGCTTCCACCCCTCCACCAGAGGGCCCAGCCGTCCGATGGTCTTGGGGGTACACACCGCCACCACGTCGATGGTCTCAGTGTAGTCCACCTTCTCCACCTTGCTCTCCCGGTACAGGGTGTCCAGCAGGCCTCCCTGGTCGTAGGGCAGGTGGATGGTGACCCGGCGTGCCCCGGTGTCCAGACGGCGGCCAATGGCCTCCAGCAGCTGGGGCAGGCCCGCTCCCGTGCGGGCGGAGATGGACACAATGTCCTCCCCGTGGGGGAGAATCTCCGCCGGGGCCAGGTCGCACTTGTTAAAGACCTCCAGGCGGGGGGTCTCAGCGGCGCCCAGCTCCAGAATGAGCCGGTCCACCACGTCCGCCTGCTCCCGCCACAGGGGGTCGGAGGTGTCAATGACGTGGAGCAGCAGGTCTGCAAAGGTCAGCTCCTCCAGGGTGGCCTTGAAGGCATCCACCAGCTGGTGGGGCAGCTTGGAGATAAAGCCCACGGTGTCGGAGATGAGCACGGTGCAGGTGTCCGAGATCTCCAGCATCCGGGTGGTGGTGTCCAGGGTGTCAAAGAGGCGGTTGTTGGCGGGAATGTCCGCCCCGGTGAGGGCGTTGAGCAAGGTGGACTTTCCGGCGTTGGTGTAGCCCACAATGGCCACCACCGGCACCTCATTTTTCTCCCGGCGCTCCCGCTGGGTGGCCCGCACCCGGCGCACGTCCTTGAGCTCATCCTCCAGCTTGGCAATTTTCCGGTGGATGTGGCGGCGGTCGCTCTCCAGCTGGGTCTCGCCGGGGCCACGGGTGCCGATGGCGCCCTCCTGCCGCTCCAGGTGCTTCCACATACCGGTCAGGCGGGGCAGCAGATACTTGTACTGGGCCAGCTCCACCTGCAAGCGGCCCTCGCTGGTGCGGGCCCGCTTGGCGAAGATGTCCAGAATGAGGGCGGCCCGGTCCATCACCGTCACCCCCAGCTCCTCGGTGAGCACCCGCTGCTGAGAGGGGGAGAGGGGGTTGTCAAAGATGACAATATCCGCCCCCAGGGTGCCCACCAGCTCCTTGACCTCGGCGGTCTTCCCCTCGCCGATGAAGGTGCGGGGCTCAGGATTGGGTCTATTTTGCAGCACGGTGCCCAGACAGGTGCCTCCGGCGGTGTCCAGCAGAGCCGCCAGCTCCTCCAGGGTCTCCTCAGTGGCGTTCTCCTCCCTGGTGAGGCTGGGGGCGTTGAGCCCCACCAGGATGGCTCGGTTGATTTCTTTTACTTGTGTATCTTCGAACATAGAAACTCCTCTAACATTCGTCTTGCTCGGACCGTGCCCTCGGCAGAGTTTCCCCGCCCCCAGGCGGGGAAATCAATTGAAATCCCGTTTTTCCCGAGGACATGCGCATCGGGAAAAACACTTCTCAGCCCGCAAGTGTGAGGCTTGCCCGTCCTTTGGGCAAGCCTTGCGCGCAGTGGGCTGCAACACTCCACCATTGAACGGGCACATGGTGTCCGTTCAATGGTGTTTGACCAGGGCCTCCACAATCTCCCCGATGTACATGGTGTGGTAATCTCCCTCCGGGTACCACTTCTCCCGCACGTCCTCCGGGATGTAGGAGGGATTCATGCGCTGGGCCATGCGCTTGCGGCACACCAGCACCATGTCCGCTTCTTCAAAATACGGGGCGTCCCCCGCTGCTGTGGCCACGGTGAAGCCGCACTCTGCCACCTTGTCCACATCTCTGCCGCTCTTGGACCCGCACAGGGCCAGCTGAGGACGGTACTCAGGGCCAAAGAAAGAAAGGGTGAAATACTCCTCACGGTCCACAAACTCCTTGGTGTACCGCTGGGGCCGGATATAGGCAATGGCAATGGGGCTGCCCCACAGGATGCCCAGGCCACCCCAGGAGGCGGTCATGGTGTTGCAGTCCTCCTTGTCCCCGGCGGTAATGAGCATCCACTGGTCACCAATGGCGGAAAAGACGTTAAAGTCCAACTCCTTGGGTTCCACTTTTTTCAACATGATGGTAGCCTCCTTGTATCTTTGATAGTTTCATTATATGCACCTTTGCATAAAAAGACAAGGAGACGTTGCACACTGCAACGTCTCCTTGAAAGAAACCATAAGATTAGCCCAAACCGAACTTCTTGTTGAAGCGGCTGACACGTCCGCCGGTGTCCACCATCTTCTGCTTACCGGTGTAGAAGGGGTGACACTTGGAGCAGACTTCCACCTTAATGTCCTTCTTAGTAGAACCAGTCTCGATCACGTTGCCACAGGCGCAAGTAATAGTGGTCTGCTGATAGTTGGGATGGATGCCTTCCTTCATGGAATTCACCTCTTTCTTTCGAAAATAAGTCCAGGAGCCCAATGACTCCATGTAAACGCAACATGTATCTTACCACGCTTAGGGAAAAAAAGCAAGGGCTTTTTCAAATTATTTTATTTTCCAGCTGATTTCTTCCCCCAGGCTGAAAAACCACAGAGTGCAGCGGCCCACGGGCCGCTCCAGAGCCTGGGACAGAGCCCGGCTGTAGGCCTCCAGCTGGGGGCGATATTCCTTGGCCCGCTGCTCCACCGTGGCCTCACTGACCCGGTCGGTCTTGAAGTCCAGCACCGTCACCGTGCCGTCTTCCTCCACAAACCAGCAGTCCACCACACCCTGGAGCAACACCTCCTCCCCCGCCTCGGCGTTGGGGTAGTAGTCGGCGGCGGGCACCAGCATGGAAAATTTAAATTCCCGCTCCATCTGGGGCGAGGCCACCAGCCGCTGTCCCAACGGAGACTGGAAGAAGGCCAGCACTCGCCCGGGGTCCACCGCCTCCCCCTGCTGGGGGGTGATAAATTGCATCGCCACCAGCCGGGCAATCTCCTCCTGAATCTCCTCCAGGGTATGGGTGCGGTCAAAGTTCAAATACTGCATCACCATATGCAGGGCGGTGCCCTGCTGGGCGGGGGTGAGGGGCCGCTGGCCCTGGAACACCGGGCGGCGCAGGGTCACTGTGGGCTTGGCGGGGGCGAACTCCACCCCGTCCTGGGCTGCCTCGGCGTCCTTGTCCCGCCCCTTTAGCTGGGTGGCGGTGAGCTTGGAGGGCATCTGGGCGGACACCTGGTGGGGATAGGTCCAGGTGAGGGCGTCCTGCCACCCGGCGGGCAGCTCCACCCCCTGCTCTGCCTCTCCACTCATCTCCAGGGGGCCCACCCGAGCCGCATCCTCCTGGGTGGGAGTGAGCAGCTTCACGTCCCAGCGGTACCCCTGCTGGGAGGCGCTGCACGGGCGCTGGAGGCCCAGCTCGTCCCACAGGGGCTGGCTGTCCTCCCGGCACAAAGCGGGGGTGAGCACCCACTCGGCCATGCAGGAGGCCCCCGCCACCTGCCGGGGCGGCGGCGGGCACTGGGCCTGGGCCGCCAGCTTGTCCAGCTTCAAATTCTTGCCGTTGACGCTGGTGAATAGAATGAGCTTGTGCTCGGCCCGGGTCATGGCCACGTACAAAAGGCGCATCTCCTCGGCGATGAGCTGCTGGCTCAAACGCAGGGCCACCCCGTCCCGGGCAATGGTGGAGTAGCGGAGCATCCGCTGGCGGTCCACCCGCTTGGGCCCCAGGCCCAAATCCGGGTGGAAGAGGATGGTGGACCGGGTGTCCTCGGTGTTGAACTGGTGCTCTAAGCCGCACAGGAACACCACGGGGAACTCCAGGCCCTTGGAGCGGTGGATGGACAGAATGCGCACGCCCCCCACGCTCTCCCCCTCCACGGGGACGGGCAGGCCGTTTTCCGCCAGGCGGGTGAGGTGGATGAGAAAGGCCATGAGGCCCTTGTGCCCGCCCGACTCAAACCGCCTGGCCTCCTCATACAGGGCCATGAGGTTGGCTCTGCGGGCCCCGCCCTGGGGCATGGCGGCGAAGATGGCGGGCAGGTCGGTGCGCTGGTAGATGTACCACAGCAGCTTGTGGCTGCTCTCCTCGGCGGCCAGAGCCCGCAGTTCCCCCAAGAGGGACAGGAAGGCCACGCAGTCCGCCTCCTCCCGCTGGGCCCCCGCCTCCACCGCCTCATACAAACAGCCGGAGCACCCGGCCCGCAGCTGGGCCAGGCGGTCCGGGGAGAATCCCAACACCGGGGAGCGGAGGACGGACAGCAGGGGCACGTCCTGCCGGGGGTTGTCCACCACCTGTAACAGGGAGATGGCCACCGAAATCTCGGTGGTGCCGAAGAACTCCCTCCCCCCTTCGGCGCTCCAGGGGATGCCCGCCTCGTCCAGGGCGGCGGCATACCACCGCAGGGTGGAGCCGGGGGAGCGGAGCAAAATCACCATGTCATCGGGGCGCAGGGGGCGGTCCCCGATGGGAAGCCCCGAGGCCAGCAGCTCCTTCATCCGCCGGGCCACCAGCCGGGCCTGCACCAGGTCCTTGTTCACCTTGTCCTCCTGGTCGGGCAGCTGGGACAAGTCCACACAGCAAAGCTCGGTGGCATACTGGGGGTCGGGCTGCAAATCCTGCCGCCCGTGGCGCAGGGCCTGGTTCTCATCGTAGTCCAGCTCCCCCACCGACTGGGTCATGACGTTGCGGAAGACAAAGTTGGTAGCGTCCAGCACCTCCGGACGAGAACGGAAGTTGGCGGACAGGGGGATGGTGCGCCCCTGCCCCGGCTCTGCGGTCTCCCAGGGGGCAAAGCGACGGTACTTGTCCAGGAAGATGGTGGGGTCTGCCAGGCGGAAGCGGTAGATGGACTGCTTCACATCTCCCACCAGAAACAGGTTGTCCCCCTGGGACAGGGCATCAAAGATGGCGTTTTGCACCCCGTTGGTGTCCTGGTACTCGTCCACCATGATCTCCACATACCGCTTGCGCCACTCCAGGGCCAGCTGAGAGGGATTCCCCTCCCCATCTGTCAGCAAAGCGGCGGTGCGGTGCTCCCCGTCGGCAAAGTCAATGAGGCGGTGTCGGCCCTTGAGGGCCACAAAGGCCCGGTCGAACTCCGCCACCACGTCCAACAGGGCGGTCATGGCGGGAGCAATGGCCCGCAGATCCTCCATGGCCTCCGCCCCGGTGACCTGGAAGCGTTGTTTCAGCTTCTCCAGCTGTTTTTTACAGCTCTCCCGCAATCCCTTGGCCCGCTCTTTCAGGGCCTCATCGCAATCGCCCCGCTTGGCCTTGGGGCGCTCAAAGGCCACTTGCTGCAAGACCTGGGCCAACTCATCCCAGCCCTGGGCCTCCCGCACCCGCTCCAGGCCGTAAATGGTGGTACCCAAGGTGCCTCCATAGTTGTTCCACAAAATGGGGTCCTCCTCCAGCTCCTGCAACACCCCTTGCAGGGTGTGGGCCCAATACTGGGCCAGCTCCTGGGCATCGGAGAGGAGCAGCTTGCCCCAGGGGGTGTCCTCCGGGGCGGTCTCCCCGCTCAAATCAAAGTCCGCCTTGCGCTCCATGAGCCAGTCCAGGGGACTGGCCTGGCTCTGCACCTTGGCGTGGATATCCAGAATCACCGACTCCAGGGTCTGGTCGTCCCGGTCCCCGGCCATGCTGTCGGCCAGGGCCTGGAAGCCTGGGTCGTTTGCAATGTTGGCGTACCGCCCTTCCAGCACTGTCTCCAGGGCCTCTCGGCGCAGCTCCTCCCCGGTGCCCTGGTCGCACAGACGGAAGTCCGGGTCCAGCCCCGCCAGGTGGCCCCACTGGCGCAAAAAGTCCAGACAGAAGGCGTCAATGGTGCAGATCTGGGCCTGATAGACTAGAGTAGCATTGCGGCGCAGGTGCCGGTCGTTGGGTCTTTGGGCCAGCCGGGCATGGATGGCGGCGGCAATGCGGTCCCGCAGCTCCGCGGCGGCGGCGTTGGTGAAAGTGATGACCAGAAAGCGGTCCACATCTTCCCCCTGCTCGATGCGCTGCATCAGACGCTCCACCAACACCCGGGTCTTGCCGGAACCGGCGGCCGCAGACACCAGCAGGTCACCCCCCCGGTTGTCCACCACCGCCTGCTGCTGGCGGGTGAGTTCAATTGCCATCGTCTCCACCTCCCATTCGGTCCTTCATCCAATTCCAAAATTCCACCGCCCGCTTACTCCGTCTCCGGCGCAGGGTGTCCCCTAAGCACTCCTCAAAGTGGCAGGCAGAGCGGAACTCACACCACTGACAGGCGTTGTGCTGGGCGTCCCGCCAATAGGGGTCGGCGTCAATGTTGCCCACCGCCACCTGGCTGGCGGCCTGGCGCAGTACCTGGGTGACATACTCGTCCAGCTCCCGCATCTGCTCTTCGTTCACCAGGCAGTCCCGGTTGCGGGAGTTGATGGGCAGATAGCGGTATTTGCCGTCTGGAGCCTCCTCCATGGCGTCAATCACCGCCGGATCATCCAGCACCAGCCCCTGGCGGCGCAGCTGTTTCTCCTGCTCCTGGGCCACCGCTTGAGGGTCGGTGTTGCGGCTGCCATCCACCAGGGCGGTGCGGGCAGGCACATACAGCACCCCGGCGGGGATAAGGGTCTGGTCTCCAAACAGTGCCTCACCGTTGCGGCTGAGGGCGAAGAGGTAGAGGAGCATCTGTAAGCCCCGCCCGTCCTCCACCTCCGCAAAGTCGAAGGCCTTCTTTCCGGTTTTATAGTCCACCACCCGCAGGTAGCGCTTTCCCTCGTGCTCCCAGCTGTCCACCCGGTCCACAAAGCCGGACAGACGCAGGGTAATGCCGTCCTGCTCCACCTCCACCGGGGGCAGCTGCTCCCCTTTGCCGAAGCCCAGCTCCAGCCACACGGGGACGAACCGGGAGGCGGACAGCTCCCCGGCCACGCTGTCCACCACCGTGAGCACCGACTGCTTCATGCGGTCGAAGAGCCAGCGGAACCGGGCAGTCTCGTCCTCCAGGCCCTGGAGCACCTCGGTTTCATAGCGGTCCGCCGCCTCCTTGGCCAGAGCCCGGCACTGCTCCGGGGCGGGGTGCTGGCCCAGCACTTCCTCCAGCACCGCATGGACAAAGGTGCCGTAGTCGGAGGGGGCGAACTTGGCCCGCTTCCGGGGCTGGGCCTTGAGGCCAAACCGGAGAAAGTGGCAGAAGTGACAGGACTGGTACAGGTCCAGCCGGGTGGCGGACATGGGCACCGCCTTTCCGTACAGGGTGCGCACCCCCTGGGGGGACAGGCGGCCGCGCCGCCACTGTCCCGCCTCCTGGAGCCGCTGCACCCGGTCCCGCATATCCGGCAGCTGGGACAACACCGTCCGCACCTGCCCCACTCGTCCCGCCGCCTCTAAGGCGGGGCCTGGGGCGGCCAGACGGCAGGACACATCGGCGGGGTCGCCGTGTCGGGCAGTGGGAAACAGCTGGGTGAGCCGCTCATAGAGGAAGCTGGGCCCCCGCTCCTGCCCCGCCCCGTCCTGCTGGGCGTAGCTGACATACAGCCCCTGGGTGGGGCGGGAACAAGTCTCGTACACGATGGTCAATTCTCGGCGCAGCTGCTCCTCCTGCCGGGAGGCCAGCTCCACCTCCAGGGCCGCCAGAGCCTCCCGGTCCTGGTCGGAGAAGAGTCCGGCGGCGGGGGCACAGCTGGGGATGGCGGTGGAGTCCGCCCCCAGGAAAAACAGGTATTTGCACTCCTTGTGGGCCATGCGGGTGGCCTCGCCCACCGTGACCCGGTCCAGGGACACAGGGATAGCTCCCACGTCGTACTGACTGAGCACCAGAGCGAAGAGGCGGGCAAACTCCTCCATCTCCAGCTGGGTATCCCCCAGCAGCAGGGCGCACTGCTCCAGGCCACCCACCACAATGTCCCACAGCTGGCGGTACTGGGCGGCGGTGTTCAGGTCGCCCCGGCGCTCCAAGCTGGCCGCCCGCTCTTCCAGGCGTTTTGGCAGGTCGATGTCCTCCAACAGCTGATAGAGGGCCTGGGCCCGCCCGGCCCCGGTCTGGTCGGGACACTTACGCATCCGCTCCAGAGGAGCGATCACCTGGCGGCGTAGATTGTCCAGCCGCTGCACCAGGGCGGTGTCCTCCTCGGAGAAGGTGAGGCCGTACCCCTGGGGGTGCATGTTCCAGGGCTTTTTCCGGGTCCACAGGCTTCCCTTGATGTTCCAAGTGAGAACGTAGTTCTCCAGCGTGTCCCGCTCCTCCCGGGTCAGGGGAGTGAGGTCGGTTTTCAGGTAGCGGAACAGCTCCTCATAGGGGTAGTCCTGGGCAGCCGCCGCCAAAGCCGAAGTGACCAGGGCCAGCACCGGGTGGCGCAGCACGTCCTCCATGGCGCTGAGGTAGACGGGGATGCCGTACTGGGCAAAGACGCTCTCCACCAGCTCCCCGTACCCCTCCAGCCGCCGGGGACACACCACGATGTCCCGGCACCGCACCTTCCCGGTGCGCAACAAAGCCACGATCTCACTGGCGGCCCACTCCACCTCCTGCCGGGGGGTGGCGGCCTGGGCCAGGGTCACAGGGCATTCCACTGTCCAAGGGTCAGGTAGAGGGCCGTACA
>NZ_SJOS01000041.1:0-22510 GCF_012027765.1 Pseudoflavonifractor sp. SW1122
AAACCACCCCCCCCACAACCCGGGCCCCCCCCTGCAGGAGCCCCCCCCCCAGCCCCAGGACATTGACCTCATCCCCCAGGATATCCCCCTGGACATCGTCTACGAGGACGACGACGTGGTGGTGGTCAACAAGCCCGTAGGGATGGTGGTACACCCCGCTCCGGGCCATCCCGACGGGACATTGGTAAACGCTCTGTTATATCATTGCAAAAATACACTATCTGGAATCAACGGAGAGCGCCGTCCGGGCATTGTCCACCGCATTGACCGGGACACCTCGGGGCTGCTCATCGTAGCCAAGAACGACAAGGCCCACCTGGCTCTGGCTGAGCAATTGCAAGACCATTCCCTGTTCCGCCTCTACCACGCCGTAGTGGTGGGAGGTTTTAAGGAGGAGTCGGGGACGGTGGACGCACCCCTGGCCCGGCACCCGGTGGACCGGAAGCGCATGGCGGTATGCCGCACGGGCGAGGGCCGGGAGGCCATCACCCACTGGCAGGTGGTGGACAGCCGGGGCGGCTACTCCCACATCACCTGTCGGCTGGAGACCGGGCGCACCCACCAGATTCGAGTCCACATGGCCTCCATCGGTCACCCCCTGGTGGGGGACCAGGTGTACGGCTCCAAGAAGCCGTTCCCCGGCCTGGTGGGCCAGTGCCTCCACGCCGCCTGCCTCACCTTCACCCACCCCACCACCGGGGAGCGCATGACGGTGGAGGCCCCGCTGCCCGACTGGTTTACCAAGACCCTCCAGCGGCTACAATTAACCTGATTCCCCTATCCATACCCAGAAAGGAATGATATCTATGAATCATCGCAAGGTTGCCATCATCGGCTGCGGCTTCGTGGGCGCCTCCATCGCCTTCAGCCTCATTCAGAAGGGGCTGTTCTCTGAGATGGTGCTCATTGACGCCAACCACGACAAGGCAGAAGGCGAGGCCATGGACCTCAGCCACGGCCTGCCCTACCTCTCCCCCATGGAGATCTACGCCGGAACCTATGAGGACGTGTCCGACTGCGCCCTGGTGATCATCACCGCCGGGGCCAACCAGAAGCCCGGTGAGACCCGTCTGGACCTCATCGACAAGAACGTGGGCATCCTCAAGACCATCATCCCCCAGATCACCGCCCGCCCCTTTGAGGGCATGCTGATGATCGTGTCCAACCCCGTGGACGTGCTCACCTACGCCGCCATGAAGATCTCCGGCTATCCCGCCCACCGGGTGTTCGGCTCCGGCACCGTGCTGGACACCGCCCGGCTGAAGTTCCTGCTGGGCCAGCACCTGGACGTGGACAGCCGCAACGTCCACGCCTTCATCATCGGCGAGCACGGGGACAGCGAGCTGGCGGTGTGGAGCGGCGCCAACGTCTCCGGCGTCCCCCTGGAGCGGTTCTGCCAGTTCCGGGGCCACAACGACCACGCCGGAGCCACCCAGCGCATCTATGAGGGCGTGCGGGACAGCGCCTACGAGATCATCCAGCGCAAAGGCGCCACCTACTACGGCATCGCCATGGCAGTGGCCCGCATTGCCGAGTGCATCGTCAAGGACCAGCGGTCGGTGCTCCCCGTGTCCGTGTGCCTGGGCGGTCAGTACGGCCTCAACGGCCTGTGCCTGTCCATCCCCTCCATTGTGGGACGCCGGGGTGTGGAGCAGATTCTGGAGATTCCCCTCAACGAAGAGGAGTCCAACGCCCTGCACGCCTCTGCCAAGCAGCTGCAGGAGGTTATTGAGCACCTCAATCTGTAATATCTCCAAATGAGAACCGGGAATGCAGGTGAACACTTGCATTCCCGGTTTCTTTTTTGCTAGCCTCTGCTTCTCCGATTTCTCGGGTATACACCTACGCCCCCGGTGGGGACGCTCCGCTGGGGTGACTTTCTGCCGCCAGAAAGTCACCAAAGACCGCCAAAGGCGGGGCCTTCCCCCGCCTTGTGGAATCCACCCCGCGGTACGGGGTGTCCCTGCGTTCTCCTTTTTGCGGCCCTTAGCCTGGCGAGGTCACATGGATGGCACGGCAATTCTATTGTCAGTCTCAGCTTCTATGGCAAATAAACTTCTACCTCCAGGGCCTTACCCTGGTGAGCCGCTGTTCCCAGCTAACGAACATCTGGCTCCCGGCGGCGGGAACGCCGCTTGGCCAGGGTAGGCCCGGCTGTGGAAACCACCCAGCCATAGGGCCAGTTGCCCAAGGTGGCCTGGTGTGGTGGCAGAACTAGGCGTCACAGCAAGGGTGACGGGCCGAACACCAGCTTGACGCAGGGACAGCCTCGTACCCAAAGGGAGGTCCTTAGGGGGGAACGCCCTAAGCGGGTTTTGGTTCCTTTTGCCCGCTCAAAAGGAACCCCCAGCGGGTAGCGTCCCCACCAGGCTGGCAAGCCTGAACCATGGGCGGTTAGACCGACACCCCCTCCCTTTGCATAAGGGGGTCTTTTTGTTTTCCCCTTGACATTGTATCCCCCCTGTGATACTCTAACTGTACTAGGACAGCTAGTACAGTTCATACAGCTGAGAAAGGCGGTGAAGGCGGTGTTACATCTCAACTACCGAGACGGGCGGCCCATCTACGAACAGGTGAAGGAGGGGCTGCGGCAGCTGGTGATCTCCGGGGCCATTCGCCCGGGGGATAAGCTGCCCTCGGTGCGGTCCATGGCGGCCCAGCTGGCCATTAACCCCAACACCATTCAAAAAGCCTACGAGGCGTTGGAGCAGGAGGGGTACGTGTACTCCATCCCCGGCAAAGGCAGCTTTGCCGCCGACCGCTCCGAGGTGGAGGACAAACGGCGGGAGGAATTGCTCGCCCAGCTATCCAAGGTGGTCCAGGAGCTGCGGTTTCTGGGGGTCACCGACGAGGAGATTTCCGCGGCGTGCGGACGGAAGGAGGAAGCCCCATGATTGAGGCAAAAGCAGTGAGCAAATCCTTTGACGGATTTCTAGCTTTGAACGATTTGGACATGACGGTGCCCAAAGGCTCCATCTACGGCCTGGTGGGCCCCAACGGGGCGGGCAAATCCACCATTCTCCGCCACCTGTGCGGGGTGTACCGCCCGGACAGCGGTGTCATCACCATTGAGGGCCAACCCGTATACGAACATCCCACCATCAAGGAGCGCATGGTGGTGATTCCCGACGATGTGTACTACTACGGCTCGGCTTCGGTGCGGGAGATGATGAAGTTCTACCGGGGCATGTACCCCACCTTCTCCATGGAGCGATTTGAAAAGCTGGCGGAGGCCTTCCCCGAGGTGGACGCCAAGCGGCCCATCCGCCGCATGTCTAAAGGTATGCAGAAGCAGGCAGCCTTCTGGCTGGCCATGAGCTGCTGCCCGGACTACCTGCTGCTGGATGAGCCGGTGGACGGCCTGGACCCGGTGATGCGCCGTCAGGTGTGGTCCCTGCTGATGGGAGACGTGGCGGAACGGGGCACCACGGTGCTGGTGTCCTCCCACAACCTGCGGGAGCTGGAGGACGTGTGCGACCACGTGGGTATTTTGAGCCATGGCCAGGTGGTCATTGAGCGGTCCCTGTCCCAGCTCCAGGGCACCACGGTGAAATTGCAGGTGGCCTTCCCCGACGGGGTGCAGCCCGGGCTGCCCCAGGGGATGGAGGTGCTCCACCAGTCCCAGTTGGGCCGGGTATACACCTACATTGTCCGAGGCCGTGCGGAAGAGGTACAGCAGCAGGTGGAGGCCATCCACCCCCTGTTTGTGGAGGCGCTGCCTTTGAGTTTGGAAGAGATCTTTATCTATGAGATGGGAGGGAACGACTATGCGGTGCGGGACATCGTTTTATAATGGGACCTTGGGCAGACAGCTCACCCTGCGGTTTTGGCCCCTGATTGCTCTGTATACGGTCATCTGGGCCATTGTCCTGCCCATTTCTGGGTTGAACTATATGCGCAGCGGCTCTATTGGGGGTTGGGCCACCGACATTGAGTATCTGTTCCGGGCCTTGGCCACCCCCATGACCATCGTATTCGGCGTGCTGGCAGCCATGGCAGTGTGCAGCCACCTGTACACCACCCGCTCGTGCAACTTCACCGCTGCCCTGCCCCCCAAGCGCACGGCTCTCTTTGCCACCCACTATCTCACCGGTCTTTTGTGGCTGGTAGTGCCGGTGGCAGTGATGACCCTGATGGCCTCTTTCTTGGCCATTGGCTGTTCCCTGAGTGGATTTGCCTCTGGGCTGGCTCTGGTATGCATGCAGACTTTGTTTTTTTACTCCTTTGCGGTGCTGTGCGGCATGCTCACCGGCCACCTGCTGGCCCTGCCCGTGTTTTACGGCATCTTCAACGGCCTGGTGGGCGGACTGTGGTACCTGCTCACCCTGCTGTTTCGGCAATTTTACTTTGGCTACCCCGGTTCTCTGGTGGCGGTACCCGCCTGGGTGGAATGGTTCACCCCCGCCTGGCAGCTATTCAGCTACGGCAGCCCGGATGCCGGATGTGGAATGTCCGCTGTCTACGCCGGAGTGGGAATCGTGTTCGCCCTGGCGGCCTGGCTTCTGTACGTCAAGCGACCCATGGAGCGGGCTGGGGACGTGGTGATCTGGGCGGGTCTGCGCCCGGTGTTCCGCTACGGCGTGGCCCTCTGCTCCGGACTGGCTCTGGGCTCTCTCACCCGGCTGGTGCTGGGCCTGGACGAACTGGGGCTGGCAGTATCCGTCATGCTGTGGGGCGTGGCTGGCTGCTTTGTGGGTCAGATGTTTTTGTCCAAGTCGGTGCGGGTACTGCGGTACTGGAAGGGCGCCGGGGCCATTGCCTGCGCCTGCGCTGCCCTGTTCCTGGTGATGAAATTGGACCTCACCGGGTACGAGACCCAGGTGCCGGAGGCCGACGAAGTGGTGTCGGTGACCATCTCAGGGCTGGACAGCTACCCCGTTGACACCGCCTCGAACTTCCACGACATCCAGACCCAGGACCCTCAGGCTATTTCCCTTATCACCCAGCTTCACCAGGCTTTGGTGGACCAGCGAAACACCTTCAACGGGTATTATGACAACTCCACCCGTTTTGACGTGACCTACACCTTGGCCGATGGTACCCGGCTCACCCGCTCCTACACCGTGTATGTCAATGAGGTGGATCTGGACCGGGCCGGTACCGTCACCCAGCTGGCCCATCAGCTGGTGAATGACAGCAAGCTCATGCTCCTGTCCTATGAGTTCCACGAGTTGGAAGCGAATGGATACCGCCCCACCGGCGGCACCTTCTATCTCACTTCTGACACCGGAAACACCTCTACCGGCCACGACCTATCCACCAGTGAGGCTCAGAGCCTCTACCAGGCCATTGTGCAGGATATCCAGGAGGGCAATCTGCCCCGCACCCTGTTCTATGGGTATGGAGATGTGCACATTGACCTATACTGGAGCATCAGCCCCAACTCCTTCAACCAATTGGCGGACCCTTACAACACAGACTACATTCCCGGCAACTACATTTCCGTGGAGATTACGAACCAGGCCGTACACACTCTGGAGGTTCTGGAAGAACTGGGCAACTGATTTCACCGACCCACCCGTCTCATCCTTGGGCGCGGGTGGGTTTTCTTTGACCTGCGGGCCATAGTCTGTTAATATGGGACTATCCAATTCAGACGATAACAGGAGGGCCACGCCATGACACCCAAGGAAGAATTTCTGGAGATCTTTCAAACCCACATTCACCGGGAGGGTTCCGCCGAGCTGCTGGACTACCTTTTAAATAAGAGCGACTTTTTCACCGCCCCCGCCTCCGCCCGCTTCCACGGCTCCTATGTGGGTGGGCTGTGCGAGCACTCGGTGAATGTGTTCCGCTGCCTGGAGGACTACCTGGCCCGGCCCCGCACCCGGGACGTGTACCAGCTGGACTACCCCATGGAGTCGGTGGCCATCGTGGCCCTGCTCCACGACCTGTGCAAGATTGGTTGCTACAAGGCTGGCACCCGCAATGTGAAAAACGACGCCACAGGCCAGTGGGAGAAGGTGCCCACCTTCTTCTTTGAGGACAAGCTCCCCTACGGCCACGGGGAGAAGTCGGTGTACATCATCTCCGGCTTCATGCGCCTTTCCCGAGAGGAGGCCATGGCCATCCGCTGGCACATGGGCTTTTCCAGCACCGAGGACAACCGCCTGGTGGGTCAGGCCTTCCAGCAGTTCCCCCTGGCCTTTGCTCTGGCCACAGCGGACATGGAGGCGTCCTACTTCCTGGAAAAGACCTAAACAATCAGCCCCGGCTGCTTGGGTGCAGCCGGGGCTTACATTATTTATATATTCCATCCAAAATCTCAATGACCTGGGCCACCGCGTGGTCGTCGGTGTGGCCCACCAGCCTCGCCCCCCAGTCCTTCACCGGCTGGGCGCAGTTGGCCGGGGCAAAGGGAATGGCGGACACCTCCAGCATGGGGATGTCGTTTTGATTGTCCCCCATGCAGTACACATTCTCCGGCGCAATCCCCAGCAGCTTGGCCACATAGGCCACCATGGTGCCCTTGTTGGCCCCCTTGGCGGTGACCTCCAACAGATAGGGGTTGGAGAAGATCACCTCGTAGTCCTCCCCCCAGTGGGAGAGAAGATACTCCTGAGCCTCCACCAACATGGGGTGGTCCTGCTCCACAATCACCTTGGTCCAGGGGGTGGGCATCTGGTCCACCCCGCACTCCTGGTACGGCACTCCCACCCGGTTGAGGTGTTTCAGCGTGACCACGTTGGGGTTATAGACGTAGATTTCCTCCCCGTGGTAGGCCTCAAAGGACAAATCCGGGTACTGGGCGCACAGCTGGCCCATATGCTCCCGGGCCTTGTGGGGCAGCTGGCTCTCTTTCACATACCGCCCCGCCTGGAAGTCATAGATTCCCGCCCCGTTGGACACCACCACCGGGGCGTTGAACTCCAGGTGTTCCTTTTCAATCTGGGGGGCAAAGGTGCGCTTGGCCCGGCCAGTGGCGATGGAAAACCGTCCGCCCTCCTGCATAAAGTACCGGATGGCCCGGTGATTCTCCTCCGACACCGTGAGGTGTTGATTATATAAGGTGTCGTCGTAATCGGTGTAGAGCAAAACCCCGTCAAACTTGCCCATGGGTATTGGCCTCCTTGTCATTCGCGTCTTATTTTCCACAATTTTATCGCCCCCCACCCAAACTTGTCAACCCCGGTCAATTTTGCCCTGATTCTGCCAGAAAGCAGATTTTTCCCCCGAAAGAGGTTAAATTTTTACCATAATTTTTTCTTGCGCGGAAGGTATAAATCAAATTCAAGTCCGAATTTGACACAAAAAACCCTTGACGGGAAGAGAAAAAGCGTGTAGGATATGACTTGTAACTGATTTGTAACTATTGAAATTTATTTGTTACCAATTCGAACTTGGGAGGGACGTTCCGTGAGGAACTGGCATCTGGACCGCGTACACAATTCAATGGCATCCCTTCGCCGTGTTTCCGGCAACGCCGCCCAGCAGGTGAAGAACCACCTGAAGGGCGCCGCCCACCGAGCCAAGGCTACCACTTACCTGTGGAAGCTCAGCGCTGGCTCCGTGGTCGCCGAGTACAAGGCCACTGCCCGGGTCACCCATGCCGCCTGCAAGGCCAAGATGGCCCCGGTCGCCGCTAAAGTGGCTCCGGCTGTCGCCGCTTGCAAGGCCAAGGCCGCTCCCGCTGCCCAGGTGTGCAAGGAGAAGGCTGCCAGCGCCGCCATGGTCTGTTCCGACCTGGCCCGTGTGGCTGGTGTCAGCTCCTACCGCTCCGCCCGTAAGAATTGGGATAAAGCCTCCGAGTGGGGCAAGGAGAGCTGGGAGAAGGCCGGCGTTGTGGCCAGCCGCGTGCGAGTCCGTGTGGACCGTCACCCCGTCTCTCCCCTTCTGTACATCACCCTGCTGTGCGTCGGCATCGGCGCTGTGGCTTTTAATGGCATGTACACCAAGGCCTATGTGGCCTATGTCAACGGCGAGGAAGTGGGCGTGGTCTCCAGCGAGGAAGAGCTGAGCAGCATCGTGGGCAACGTGGAGACCCGCGTGGCCAGCGTGCTGGGCGAGGAGTACAGCTACGACGCGGAGATCACTCTGGCTCCCACCTACCTGGACGCCGGTACCCAGACCAACGCCCGGGCCGTGGAGGATGCCCTGTTTGAGGACACCGGGGCCATGATGAACGCCTACGCCGTGTCCGTGGACGGCCAGGAGCTGGGCTACGCCCAGACCAGCGAAGAGCTGCAGACCATGCTGGACAACGTCACCGAGCCCTACCTCAATGAGCAGACCGTGGAGCACCACTTCACCCAGGACGTAGAGATCTATGAGGTGGAGGTGCCCTCCAACACCCAGTTTACCCCCGACACCCTCCAGTCCACCCTCTCCGGCAACAAGGAGGAGGCGGAGTACGTCACCGTGGAGCGTGGCGATACCTTTAACAGCATTGCCGAGGCCGCTGGCCTCACCGGCGACGAGCTCCAGGCTCTCAACCCCGACGCCGACAGCAGCCAGCTCACCGTGGGCGATCAGCTGCTGGTGAAGCAGGCTGTGCCCATGCTCACCGTGGAGACTGTGGTCACCGAGACCTATGAGGAGACCATCCAGAGCCCCGTGGAGTACGTGGACAACCCCAACCTGTATGAGGGTACCACCCGCCTGAAGGCCGCTGGCCAGGACGGCGTGGAGAAGATCGAGGCCCGCATCACCTGCATCAACGGCCAGGAGACCCAGCGGGAAGAGGTGTCCCGCACCACCGTGCAGGAGGCCACCACCACTTACATGTACCAGGGCACCAAGGAGAAGCCTGCCACCGCTTCCACCGGTTCCTTCATCTGGCCTCTGTCCGGTACCATTACCTCTCGGTTCGGTTACCGTGACATCTTCGGCAGCACTTCCTTCCACTCCGGTCTGGACATCGCCGCTCCCTATGGCACCCAGATCTCTGCTGCTGACGGCGGCACCGTCACCTTCGCCGGTTGGCGTGGCAGCTACGGCCAGACCGTCATCATCACCCATGACGACGGCACCGTCACCTACTACGCCCACTGCTCTTCCCTGCTGGTCAACGCCGGGGACAAGGTGTATCAGGGCCAGGCCATCGCCCGGGTGGGCATGACCGGCACCGCTACCGGCTATCACTGCCACTTCGAGGTGCGTGTAAACGGCAAGAGCGTCGATCCTGAGCATTACCTGTAAGACATTCAAAGCGTGCTGTGAGAACCCCTCACAGCACGCTTTTTTGTGCCTCCCTACCGGAAGCAAGCTCAAGAAGGTGCGACTTTCTCCGATTTCTTAGGTGGAAACCTGCGCCCCCACCGGGGACGCTCCGCTGGGCCCGATTTCTCCCCGATGAGAAATCGGGGAAAGAATCGCCAAAGGCGGGGCCTTCCCCCGCCTTGTGGAATCCACCCCGCGGTACGGGGTGTCCCTGCGTTCTCCTTGTTTCGGCCCTTAGCCTGATGGGGTCACATAGATGGCGTGGACATTCTGTGGGTCGTGCCTACTCCTGTGTAGGTGGTACTTTTACTGCCAGGGCCTCACCCTGGTGCACCGCTGTTCCCAGCTAACGGGGGCCTGGCTCCCGGCGGCGGGAACGCCGCTTCTCCAGGGTAGGCCCGGCGGTGGAAATCGCCTGGCGATAGGGCCAGCTGCCCAAGGTAGCCTGGTGTGGTGGCAGTAACAGGAGCCACAGCAAGGGTGACGGGCCGAACCGAGACTTGACGCATGGACAGCCTCGTACCCCAAGGGAGGTCCTTAGGGGGGAACGCCCTAAGCGGATTTTGGTTCCTTTTGTCCGCTCAAAAGGAACCCCCAGCGGGAAGCGTCCCCACCAGGCTGGCAAGCCTGAGACTGTGAGGTTAGACGGTCAATCCCTCCGTCTCGTCGGTGCGGACTGTGTATCCCTCGCCTCGCCCCTGAGAGACGGGGCAAGTCTCGCTCACGCCGTCGCACCTCCTCTCCCCACCAAACCCGCTTGCGCTGGGCTTTGGCGGGGGCCCCAATGTAACGCCGTGCCACCTCCCTTTGCACAAGGAAGGCTTTCCCCGCGGAGCGCCCCACTTGACAAAATCGAACAAATGTATTATCATACTCCTAGAACATTGGTTCGACAAATTTCGAGGAAGAGTCGTTTATGGGACTGTATTTGTGAGATACTGGACACAAATACAACAAGGAGGATTGTCTATGGAGACCACATTTTACACCGTACCTGCCCGGAGAGTGACCATGAGCAGCGTTGCCCCGGCCTATGAGAATGCCCCCACCCGGGAGCTGGTGTGTCTGTCCCGGCAAGCCCCCGCCCACGCTGGCAAGACCGGACAGATCATCGACTTTACCGCCTGGAAGCAGGACCACGACCTGGACACCCAGCAGCCCCAGGAGGTCCTGGAACCCCAGGCTCCCCGCCCCGCTGGCCGGGCCTCTGGGCTGTGGTGGCTGATGCAGCACGGGGAGTGGGTGGCCACCCTGTCGGTGATCGGGGCCATGCTGCTGCTGAGCCTCCGCATTCTGGTGGCATAATCACCAAAGTTGACAGAAAATAAAAAAATCAGGAAAAATCCCTTTACAATTGGGGTATGATTATGATATGCTATTCGAGCATTTTGATGCACACCCGTCAGCTTAGTTTCGGGACATTGCCCGCTTGTTACGCGGGGGATTCACCCGCCCGATACTCAGCGTCCGGGCAGAATACAAGAAAGGTGGAAACTACCCATGATTCGTAAGGACCAGAAGACTGCCGTCATCGAGGCCAACCGCACCCACGAGACCGATACCGGTTCTCCCGAGGTTCAGATCGCCATCCTCACCGCCCGCATCCAGGAGCTCACCGAGCACCTGAAGGTGCACATCCACGACAACCACAGCCGTCGTGGCCTGCTGAAGATGGTCGGTAAGCGCCGCAAGATGCTGGACTACCTGGCTAAGAAGGACATCGAGCGTTACCGCGCTATCATTGCCAAGCTGGGCATCCGTAAGTAAGTTTTTTCAAATAGGGCGGCGTGAACCTCACGCCGCCCTTGCCTCTATTCCCCGCCATCTGCTGGAGCCTATCCTTTTAGCAGTTGAACATGGGTCTCACCAATAGGAGGGGCCTGTGTTCAAGTGCTAAAGTGTGATCGCTCCAGCTGGGCTCAAAGAAAAGGAGTGTATCAACCTATGTCTACCATCATCAAGCACAAGGAATTTGTCAACCACAAGGTGTATGAGACTGTGGTGGCTGGCCGTCCCCTGAAGATCGAAGTGGGCAAGATGGCCGAGCTGGCCAACGCTGCCGCTATGGTCACCTACGGTGAGACCAGCGTTCTGGTGGCTGTCACCGCCTCCCCCCGTCCCCGGGACGGCATCGACTTCTTCCCCCTGTCCGTGGACTTCGAGGAGAAGCTGTACGCTGTGGGCCGCATCCCCGGCTCCTTCATGCGCCGTGAGGGTCAGCCCTCCCTGCCCGCCGTGCTGGCCAGCCGTCTCATTGACCGGCCCATCCGCCCCCTGTTCCCCACCGACCTGCGCAATGACGTGGTGGTCACCTGCACCGTCATGAGCGTGGACTACGACTGCTCTCCTGAGGTCACCGCCATGATCGGCGTGTCCGCCTGCCTGTCCTACTCCGATATTCCCTGGAACGGCCCCATCGGCTGCATGGAAGTGGGCTATGTGGACGGCCAAATCGTCATGAACCCCACCCGTGAGCAGAAGCACGCCTCCCAGATGGACGTGACCGTGGCCGCCACCATGGACAAGGTGGTCATGATCGAGGCCGGTGCCAAGGAGATTCCCGACGAGATCATGTACGAGGGCATCGTGAAGGCCCACGAGGAAATCCGCCGTCAGGTGGAGTTCATCAACGGCATTGTCGCCGAGATCGGCAAGCCCAAGTTCGAGTATCAGCACGCCTCCTTCAACCAGGAGCTGTTTGACGATATCGTGGCCAACTTCATGGACGAGGCCAAGGCCGCCATGGACACCGACGACAAGAACGTCCGGGAGCAGCGCTGGAACGCCATGATCGACCACTGGCACGAGAAGTATCTGGAGACCTATCCCGATATGGACCAGTACCTGGAGGAGTTCACCTACAAGTTCCAGAAGAAGATCGTCAAGGCCTGGCTGCTGGAAGGCCACCGTGTGGACGGCCGTGCCAAGAACGAGATCCGTCCTCTGGCCGCCGAGGTGGGCGTTCTGCCCCGTGTCCACGGCTCTGGCCTCTTTACCCGTGGTCAGACTCAGGTGCTGTCCGTGTGTACCCTGAACACTCTGGCCGCCTCCCAGAAGCTGGACACCATCTGGGAAGAGGAAGAGAAGCGCTACATGCACCACTACAACTTCCCCGGCTACTCCGTGGGCGAGGCCCGCGGCGCCCGTTCCACCAACCGCCGCGAGAAGGGCCACGGCGCTCTGGCTGAGCGCGCTCTGGAGCCCGTGATCCCTAGCGTGGAGGAGTTCCCCTACGCCATCCGTGTGGTCAGCGAGGTTCTGTCCTCCAACGGCTCCACCTCTCAGGGCTCCATCTGCGGCTCCACTCTGGCTCTGATGGACGCCGGCGTGCCCATCAAGGCCCCTGTGGCCGGCATCTCCTGCGGCCTCATCCAGGACGACGACGGCTCCTTCACCACCTTCATCGACATCCAGGGCGTGGAGGACTTCCACGGCGAGATGGACTTCAAGGTGGCCGGTACCAAGAAGGGCATCACCGCCATTCAGATGGATTTGAAGAACGACGGTCTGTCCCACGCCATCATCAAGGAGGCCCTGGAGATCACCCGGGACGCCCGTTTCGCCATCCTGGACGAGATCATGCTGCCCTGCATCTCTGAGCCCCGGGCTGAGGTCAGCGAGAACGCCCCCAAGATGATCAAGATGAAGATCGACGCCGACAAGATCCGTGAGGTCATCGGTTCCGGCGGTAAGGTCATCCAGAAGATCTGTGCCGACACCGGCGCCAAGATCGACATCGAGGACGACGGCACCATCTTCATTGCCGGTGTGGACAAGGCTTCCTGCGAGGCCGCCAAGAAGACCATCGAGACCATCGTGTTTGTCCCCGAGGTGGGTGCTCTGTACTACGGCAAGGTGGTGCGCATCCTCCAGTTCGGTGCCTTCGTGGAGCTGGCTCCCGGCAAGGACGGCATGGTGCACATCTCCAAGCTGGCCAACCGCCGCGTGGAGAAGGTGGAGGACGTGGTGAACATCGGCGATATGATCTGGGTCAAGGTCACTGACATTGACGAGAAGGGCCGTGTGAACCTGTCCTACAAGGACGCTCTGCGGGAGATCGAGGCCAAGAAGGCCGCTGGCGAGCCCATTAAATAAAAATTCCAAGGCGCTGTGGTGCAATTTCCACAGCGCCTTGAAATTTTTGAATGAATAACGAAGAATGAATAATGAAAAATGCAGGCCCTTTAGCGTCTGCCAACCCCAGATCCTCCCTCTGGGATGGAGCCTTACGCCTATTTTTCGGTCTCTGCCTGAAATCAGAATCCGTGCCGCTTGCGGCACACCACAATTATTCATGATTCATTCTTTCATGATTCATTCCTCTGCGCTGGGCGCAGAGGAAAAAATTTTCTCCCCGAAATCTGCTGACAACGACACCCCGGTTTGCTATACTAGAGGTGGAAAGATGTCAACCCTGTGTTTATAGAGATAGGAGGTTTTTTCCTATGTGGATATCACCCCACGCAGAGGAGTTTTTCGGGTGCCTGGCTCCTCTGCTGGCCTCCAAGGAGGTCAATGCCATGCGGCAATGGCGGCACCACTTCTCCGTGACCTGCTATGAGCACTCCCTCTTCGTGGCCTACATGGCCTACCGCATCGCCCAGCGCTTCGGCTGGGACTGCCGGGCCGCCGCCCGGGCGGGACTGCTCCACGACCTGTACCTCTATGACCCCGCAGACCGCAACGCCCATCCCGGCAACCAGTGCCTGGACCATCCCGTGTTTGCCCTGCGCAATGCCCAGGCCCTGTGCCCCGACCTCAGCGAGGGTGAGGCCAACGCCATCGTCTCCCACATGTTCCCCCTGGCGGTGCATCTGCCCCGCTCTCGGGTGGCCATTGCGGTGAACCTGGCGGATAAGCTGTGCGCCACCATCGAAGTGGCCCAGCTGTATCGCATCATTCCCCTGCGCCGTCGGCTGATGGCCCGGGTGGGTTGCTGCTGAGTTTTCCAGAAACTGTATTTTATCTGTGTTAAATTTTCCCCGGTCTGTTGCCCATTTCACAGGCCGGGGGGAAATTTGTATGCTTCTTTTGTGTAGAAGGAAGGATTTTGGACAAATTTCAATTTCCCTCTTCAAAAACCGGTGGATTCTGATATAATATTTTAGATGCATTTTGTCAGCGATTGTGGTGGGCGGGCAACGCCCCGTCCCGGCACTGGATGCCCCTACCATACATCACACACAGAGAGGAAGTACAACAATGATTTCTCACGGTAAAGATCTGAAAATCTTCTCCGGAAGCTCAAACCGTGCTCTGGCCGAGGCCATCTGCCAGGACCTGAGCATTCCCCTGGGCAGTGCCGAGGTGGGCGCCTTCTCCGATGGAGAGAACTTTGTCTCCATCCATGAGACCGTCCGTGGCTCCGACGTGTTCGTGGTTCAGTCCACCAGCTCCCCCGTCAATGACAACCTGATGGAGCTGCTGATCATGATCGACGCTCTCAAGCGCGCCTCTGCCGGCCGCATCACCGCCGTCATCCCCTACTTTGGCTACGCCCGTCAGGATCGTAAGACCAAGCCCCGTGACCCCATTTCCGCCAAGCTGGTGGCCAACCTCATCACCCGGGCCGGCGCCGACCGTGTGCTGACCATGGACCTGCACGCCAACCAGATTCAGGGCTTCTTTGACATCCCCGTGGACAATCTGCTGGGCTCTCCTGTGTTTGTGGACCACTTCCTGCGCCGCTTCGCCGCCGTCCACGACGAGACCATGGTGGTCTCCCCCGACGTGGGCTCTGTGGCCCGTGCCCGTGCCTTCGCGCAGAAGCTGGACATGCCCATGGCCATTGTGGACAAGCGCCGTCAGAAGGCCAACTCCTCCGAGGTGATGAACATCATCGGCGAGGTGAAGGACAAGCACGTCATCCTGCTGGACGACATGGTGGACACCGGCGGATCTCTGTGCCACGCCGCCCAGGCTCTGGTGGACATCGGCGGCGCCAAGTCCGTCACCGCTGCCGCCTCTCACGGCGTGCTCTCCGGCCCTGCCATTGAGCGCATCAATGCCTCTGTGCTGGACGAGGTGCTGTTCCTGGACACCATCCAGCCCCGGGAGGACATCGCCGAGGTGTGCCCCAAGATCAAGTATCTGTCCGTGGCTCACATGTTCGCCGAGGCCATTGCCCGCATCTACGAGGAGCGGTCTGTGTCCAAGCTGTTCCAGTAATCACGCTCGTTTGGGGGCTGTTGCAGGCTGTGCCTGCAACAGCCCTTTTTCTTCTCTTTTGGGAAAGAGGGCCTTCCACCATTGCCCTGGTGAAAACCAGCGCCCCCGGTGGGGACGCTACCCGCTGGGGGTTCCTTTCTGCTGCCAGAAAGGAACCAAAGACCACCAAAGGCGGGGCCTTCCCCCGCCTTGTGGAATCCACCCCGCGGTACTGGATGGAGTGTGCACCTTTCTCTTTTCGGCCCTTGGACTGGTGGGGTCACATAGATGGCATGGCAATTCTTTTGTGAGTGCCAGCTTCTACGACAAATAATACTCCTATCCCCAGGGCCTAACCCTGGTATGCAACTGTTCCCAGTTGCCGGAAGCCAGGCTCCCGGCGGCGGGAACGCCGCTGCACCAAGGTAGGCCCGGATGTGAAAATCGCCCGGCCATAGGGCCAGCTACCCAGGGCAGCCTGGTGTGGTGGCAGTGACAGGGGCCACAGCAAGGGTGACGGGCCGAACACCAGCTTGACGCATTCCCAGCCTGGTACCCCAGGGGGGTACTTAGGGGGGAACGCCCTAAGCGATTCTTTCCCCGATTTCTCATCGTGGAGAAATCGGGCCCAGCGGAGCGTCCCTAGCAGGGACACTGGTTTCCGCCAGGGAAATTGGAGAAGTATAATCCTCCAAAAATAAAGCAAAAAGGAGTTTTCCCCATGTTTTTTGGTAAAAAGCTGCCGGTGACCTGGCTGGTGGTGGGTCTGGGCAACCCCGGCGACAAATACGAAAACACCCGGCACAACGCCGGGTTTATGGCCATTGACCAGCTGGCCGACCGGGGAGACTTCCCGGTGCAGCGTCTGAAGTTCCACGCCCTCACCCATCAGGCCACCATCTCCGGCCAGGGGGTGCTGGTGATGAAGCCCACCACCTACATGAACCTGTCCGGGGACGCCGTGGCGGAGGCCGCCGCCTTCTATAAAGTGTCCGAGGAGCATATTCTGGTGCTGTGTGACGACGTGTCCCTGCCGGTGGGTAAGCTGCGCATTCGCACCCAGGGCTCCGCCGGGGGCCACAACGGCCTGAAGAGCATTATCCAGCGCCTGGGCACCGACAAATTCCCCCGGGTGAAGATTGGCGTGGGGGGCAAGCCCCACCCCGACTACGACATGTCCGACTGGGTGCTGGGCAAGTTCGTGGGCCCGGACAAGACCGCCATGGACGAGGCCACCCTGCGGGCGGCCCAGGCGGTGGAGTGCTATCTCAAGGACGGGCCCCAGAAGGCCATGAATCAGTTCAACTAACTTTGGTGGAAAAAGGAGCCGCTATGAAGGAATTACTCCACATTCTCCAACAAGTGCCCCAGTTCCCCGCCCTGGTACAGGCCCTGGAGACGGGCCAGTCCCCGGCGGCGGTGTCGGGGCTGTCCCGCATCCACCGGGCCCACTTTGCCGCCGGACTGGGCACCGCTCTGGACCGCCCGGTGGTGATGGTGTGCGCCGACGAGGACGAGGCCCAGGCCCTGGGCCGGGACATCACCGCCTTCACCGGCTGGAGCGTGACCCTGATTGGAAGCCGGGAATTCAACTTCTACAACGGCGCTGTGGCCTCCCACCAGGGGGAACACAGCCGCCTGGCCGCCTTCTACGCCATGGCCCAGGGGGAGTGCAAGGTCATCACCGCCACGGTGGAGGGCCTGTTACAGCGCACCCTCTCCCCTGAGGAGCTTCTGGAACATGTGGTGACCATCTGCTCCGGCGGCTCCTATGACCCCACCCAGCTGGCCGACGCCCTGGCCGCCCTGGGCTACACCCGGTGCGACCAGGTGGAGGGCGTGGGGCAGTTTGCCCTGCGTGGCGGCATTCTGGACGTGTTCTCCCCCGCCCAGGACCACCCGGTGCGGGTGGAGTTCTGGGACACCGACGTGGACTCCATGGGCCTGTTTGACCCCGCCACCCAGCGCCGGGTGGGCCATCTGGACAAGGCGGTGTTCCTCCCGGTGCGGGAGGTGCTGCCCCAGCGGCAGGAGGATGGCTCCTGGCAGCAGGTGCCCGACCACCAGCTGCCCCAGCGCTACCCCGTGGCCCACACCGCCGTCCACCACCTGCCCCCGGACGCCGTGGTCTGCCTGTCCGAGTCCGCCCGGGTGGCGGAACGGGGGAAAAACTGGCTGTGGCAGCTGGACGAGGACCTGAAAACCCTGGTGGAGAGCGGGGTGCAGTTGGGCAAGCACGCCACCTTCGCCCTCACCTTCCCCCATCTCATGGAGGAGCTCCAGCAGTTCCCCCTGTGCTTTTTGGACTCCTTCTCCACCTCCACCCTGCCCCTGCCTCCCAAGGCCCTGTTCAATGCCCAGGGCCGCCAGCTGTCCACCTTCGGGGCCAACCTGGACTCCGCCGCCGCCGACCTCACCCAGCTGCAAAGCGCCAAGACGGGCACGGTGGTGCTGGTGGGCAGCGAGCAGCAGGCCCTGAACCTCCAGGCCCTGCTGCGGGAGAAGAAAATCCGCTCGGCGGTGGACTTCCAGCTCCACGAGCTGCCCGCCCCCGGGGGCATCACCATCGCCGTGGGGGGGCTGTCCGCCGGCTTTGACTACATCGGCTGCCCCTTTGCGGTGCTCACCCAGGGCCAGAGCCAGGGCAAGCGAAAGGGAAAACGGCTGAAACACGCCGCCGACCGCCGCCGGGTGGACTCCTTCACCGACCTGACCCCCGGCGACCTGGTGGTCCACGAGCACCACGGCATTGGCCGCTTCGTGGGGCTGACGAAAATGAAGGTGGACGGCATCGACAAGGACTACATCAAGCTGGCCTATGCCGGGACCGACACCCTCTACCTCCCCGCCACCCAGCTGGACTCCATCTCCAAGTATATCGGCGGCGGAGACGACACCCAGCACAAAAAGCTGTCCAAACTGGGCGGTACCGAGTGGGAACGGGCCAAATCCCGCACCCGGGCCGCGGTCAAGGACCTGGCCAAGGGGCTCATTCAGCTCTACGCCCAGCGGCAGCGGCAACCGGGGTATGCCTTTGCCCCGGATTCCGCCTGGCAGCGGGAATTTGAGGACGACTTCCCCTATGAGGAGACGGAGGACCAGCTGCGCTCCATTGCCGAGATCAAAAAGGACATGGAGGCCCCCCGGCCCATGGACCGCCTGCTGTGCGGGGACGTGGGCTACGGCAAAACCGAGGTGGCCCTGCGGGCCATGATGAAGTGCGTGCTGGACGGCAAGCAGGCGGCCATTCTGGTGCCCACCACCGTGCTGGCCCGGCAGCACTACCTCACCGCCAAAGCCCGGTTTGCCAAGTACCCGGTGGAGATTGAGGTGGTGTCCCGGTTCCGCACCCCCGCCCAGATGAAAAACGCCCTCAGGGGAGTGGAGGACGGCTCGGTGGACATTCTCATCGGCACCCACCGCCTGCTGCAAAAGGACGTGCACTTTAAAAACCTGGGTCTTCTGGTGGTGGACGAGGAGCAGCGGTTCGGGGTGACCCACAAGGAGCGGCTGAAAGAGCTGGCCCGCCAGGTGGACGTGCTCACCCTCTCCGCCACCCCCATCCCCCGCACGTTGAACATGGCCCTGTCCGGCATCCGGGACATGTCCGCCATTGAGGAGCCCCCGGCGAGCCGCCAGCCCGTGCAGACCTACGTACTGGAGCACAACTGGTCGGTGCTGTGTGACGCCATGCGCCGGGAATTGGAGCGTGGGGGCCAGGTGTACTACCTCCACAACCGGGTGGACACCATCCACGCCACCGCCGTGCGCATCCAGGAGATGCTGGGGGAGGATGTCACCGTGGCGGTGGGCCACGGTAAGATGAGCCAGGAAGAGCTGTCCGACGTGATGACCCGCATGGGGGACGGCGAGGTGGACGTGCTGGTGTGCACCACCATCATCGAGACGGGCATTGACATCGCCAACGCCAACACCCTCATCATTGAGGACGCCGACAGGTTAGGCCTGGCCCAGCTCCACCAGATTCGGGGCCGGGTGGGCCGCTCCACCCGCAAGGCCTACGCCTATATGACCTACCGCACGGGGAAGGTCTTGAGCGAGATCGCCACCAAGCGGCTGTCCGCCATCCGGGAATATGCGGAGTTTGGCTCCGGCTTCCGCATCGCCATGCGGGACTTGGAGATTCGAGGGGCGGGCAACCTGTTGGGCCCCGAGCAGTCCGGCTTCCTCATGAGCGTGGGCTATGATTTGTATCTAAAACTGCTGGAAGAGGCGGTTTTGGCGGAAAAGGGAGAGGTTCCGGTGCAGGCGCGGGAGTGCACCGCCGACCTGTCCGTGCCCGCCTCCATCCCCGAGCGGTATGTGCCGTCGGCCCAGCAGCGCATGGACCTGTATCGCCGCATTGCCCGCATCCGCACCGAGGAGGACGGGGACGACGTCACCGACGAGCTCATCGACCGCTTTGGAGACCCGCCCCGTGGGGTCAATAACCTCATCTCCATTGCCCTGCTGCGGTCCCAGGCCGCCAAGTGCGGCATGGTGGATATCTCCCAGAAGGGGGCCACCCTGCGGTTTACCCTGGAGGAATTTGACCTCCAGGCCATCGCCAACCTGGGGGGCCAGTACCCCGCCCGGCTATTGTTCACGCCGGGGCAGGACAAGGGCCTGCTGACCTTGAAGCTGAAACAGGGGGAGGACCCCCTGCGGGTGGCGCAGCAGCTGGTGGAGAAATATACTGCTTTGTTGCCAGAGCCAAAATAAGCGCTGTTCCCCTTGACACAGGCTCTCTTTTATGCCACGATGGTACTGTAACGGACCCCATGGCCATTCTTTAGCCTCAGCCGTCTTCCCCATCCTATACCGAGAGGTGATTGTATGACAAGCACGGTAAAAAAACTGGTTCTATCCGTTCTCATGGCCCTTACGATGATGATGTTGTTCCTGCCCTGGGTGAACTACAGCGATGTAAAAGTGGTACCCGGTATTCTTGTCCTGTCCAGACACATGGCCATCTCTCTGATCATCCTTGGACTGTATTTTCTCAGCGTGTGGCTGTATCACCTGTGGAAACCTGGATGTTTTATCGTCGGTCTGGCCTGTTTGTTCATACTTCTGGGCATGATGATGGACCAGATTTTCGCTTGGGGTGCTATCGCGCTGGAATCTCCGGGCCCATATCTGGGCGTGGGAGCCGTGGTTCTCAATGTGGTGGTCTATGTGGTCCTGCTCCGGGATGCCCTGGGCATGTCCCGCAGCCACTCCGCCCCGTAAGGGTTCTTTCCCAAAATATATAAAATGGCAGATGCAGCCAAAAACTGCATCTGCCATTTGTTTTATATAAAGCTCTCTTTACGCAATGGTAGTCATTTACACATCTCTGTTGCTAACCAAGTCGCCGCAGGTTATAATATACATATCTCACAGCTCATATATAAATTTCTTAGTCATATTGCCAAACACGGGAGGGGAAATTTGTAATGAAGAAAATATTCATCGGGAGTTCTACACAGGCTTTATATATCGCACAAATAATAAAAGAAAAGCTGACACGATTTGGGGCTGATGTAACTATTTGGGATGATAAGAGTGTTTTTACCCCCGGAGATAACCTCATTGACGCTTTGCAAAAAATTGCTCATCAATTTGATGGTGGCGTTTTTGTTCTAAATACCGATGATGAAATAACTGTTCCCAATCGTAATGACCCCAAATATGTGCCCAGAGATAACGTTTTAATAGAAGCTGGTATGTTTATAGGGCTTCTCGGCAAACAATCTGTAGCATTATGTACTGTTCCAGGAATACATAACGCTTCCGACTTTAAAGGCATAATTAATATCATTTGTAATGATCGAAACTATGAAAAAATGGATAGTGACTTAAAAAAATGGCTCGATGAGAACGTAAAGGAACGCCATAACATGCCAGGAGAACATAATGTACTGATGCTGTCAAGACGTAAAATTCACAAACGCTATTCTATTGATGAAAGACTTCATATAAGCGATGGTTTATACAAAAACATAAGCCGTATTAGGTTAATGAACTTCGCTAGCAATTTAGTAATCAATCCTCAAGTTGGTGAGCCTGGACATATCCCGCCTAAAGATATTCCGCTATCCGAAGCAATTGAAAAAATACTCTCAGAAACTTCTGCCAACGTCGAACTAATCCTTACGCAGCCAAATAAATATAATTTAAACGATTTGAAAACTAAAATTGTAAATCTTAGAGCAGGTTCTTGTGAGGGCTCCTTATATAGTGCTTTAGCCACCTTATATGAAAACCTTTCTTCTGATACGATCTATGCCAAAAAGAGTAAGTCAATGCCTATCTCATTCCACTTGCGTGTTATGAAAACAAGTATGCCATTTGCCATTTTTAATGTGGAGTTCTTGGGTGATGCACAAAGATTCAACCATGTAAAAGTTGATCTATACTCAGCAGAACTAGATGATGAGGATAATCGAAGAAGTTTCGTTATTTGGCAGGAGGACGACCCAGAGAACTACCAATTTTTTGTGCATAACTTTGCAAACATCCTAAATAATCCTTCACTGTGCGAAAAAGTACAATTATCCACATTAAAAAAATGGGCTGATAAATGGGAAAATCTAAAGCCAGGAGGTAAAAAGTAATGGCATTTATTGATGGAAGTGAGATTCAGAAGGCATTAACAGACTCCTATCGTGTATATCTGTGCGGCGATTTAAAGAAACCTCAGGACTTGCAGTGGATACATGATGACAGAAATGAATTAGGCATCAGTTATTACAAGCAGTTTACAGCAGATCAGCCCCATTATCATACTACTGCCACCGAATATAATTATGTCATCAGTGGAAAAAGCAAAATCTATTTAATAGATGAGAAAAAAGAACTATTATTGGAAACTGGTTCAGTCTTTGTCCTTCCACCAATGACCAAATATGCTTCTAAGCATTTTGACAACACCACCATCATATTTTTTAAATCCCCCGGCGGAAACGATAAACAGTTAATTGATGTTGATGGTAAGCTAAAAGATTGGCTCAGTGCGTGGTGAAGAAGCCCAATAATAGTCTATATTTTCCATCTATTCTCTTCCGATCTGCACTCAAGGAGGTCCAAATCTTCTGGGTAGCGGAAATTCTATCCAGCATTCACTAAGCCAAGAGCCTTTGTTGGACAACAAGTTAGCACCGCATCACCGTGACGCAAAGTAAAGAGTGCCTGTTGCAAATCAAATTTGCAACAGGCACTT
>NZ_SJOS01000042.1:0-22369 GCF_012027765.1 Pseudoflavonifractor sp. SW1122
TCTGACGCCCTATGATTATATCCCCATCTCCCCTTCAAAAAAGGTCAAAGGGTGGAGTTCTTATGGCGTCATGACCAGGATCTTCCCCTCCATGATATTGGTTATTTTTTAAAATAATGTTTGACGCCACCAAAAAAAATTTTATACAATATAACCGAAAGGAAGTGAGTGAAGTGCAAAAAACGTTCCGTCTCTGTTTTATTTCTCTTTTTCTCCTATTTTCTCTCTCCCTGACCGCCCGCGCTGCACAATTGAATGTAACTCGATACAAGCAAGTAAAGTCGAATTGATGTTGGGCTGCATGTGCTCAAATGATTGGATGATGAAATCAATGTAGACGAAATCCCCCTCATCATGCGCATGCAGTGGAACTCTGGCGGTGGACACGTGTTGGTGCTGTGTGGTGTCACAGGTGACAATTTGACCTTAATCGACCCTGGGGAAAATTGTGTAACGAGAAGCTACTCCTATGTCGCACTACTCAATGGAACATCCATTCAATCAGGAACTGGATACTACTCACACACATGGATGTCTTGCTAAAGTGCCACATAATAGAAAGGAGGTTTTGACGTATGGTACGAAAATGGTTGGTATGCCTGGTATCCCTTTGTATTCTGGCCGCCGCACTCCCCATTCACGCCCCCGCTGTGGCCACCTCACCCCCCTCAGACTTTTCCCAAGTCTGCCCAGATCCGTCCCAACTGGAGCAAGAGATTCTCTCCCATCTCACCGTGGCGTATGAGAACACGTTGCCCACCCTTTCCACTCCGGAGAGTGAGGAAGATGCAATCCCTACGTCCGTAGATTTTTCCACTGCCATTCCCGTCTACATTGACACCGAGTTGGAGAACCTGTCTTTGGTGCAGCAAGCCGATATTCAAGCTCATCTGGAGCAATGCGTCTCCGTCTGGGTCATTCCCATGCAGGTGGGCTCTCTGTACGCCACGGTAACACTGGCCAAAGGACTGCCACTCAATCCAGAAACTGCGCATCTCATGACCCCTGCGGAACAGACTTCTGTTCAGGAAAAAGAAGGCCTATGGACCGTGAGTGAAGTGGCCATGTACACCGATTTCACCCCATATTCCACCCAAATCTCCCAACTGGAACAGGCGGGAATCACCACGGAAGATGCGGTTTTGGTGGGTGGACTACCCGGCATTCGTATGCCTATGCTGTTGCTGTTTGAAGACGACATCGCCTCCTACTGGTATCCCATGGGAGACTATGGACCTTCCGAGGCGGAAGTCACTGACTCCTATGTCCATCAGGCCAGGTTCCAAGGTGAATCTCTGCACCCCTTCTATGACTATGAAGCGGTCCTTTCCTATGCCAAGACCAATCAAACCTCCACCCAGACGGACAGCTCGGGTATGCCCAACGGCTCTACCAGCCAGGGCCCCACACTGGTGGATTTTGTCCCACTCTTGGTGGCAGGGGCATTCCTCATCGTTGTCCTTTTGGTAGCTTTATGGGTGCTCCGCCGTCGGAAGAAATAATTCACAAAACATGAACATGCCCGTGAGCGTGGGAATCACCCAGGCTCACGGGCATGTTTCGTAGTTACAGTTCTTGCAGGGCTCCCAGCAGGGTGTCCATCTCGGCATCGGTGCCAATGGAAATGCGCAGCCAGTTGGAAATAGCCGGGTTGGACCACCACCGTACCAGCACCCCACGCTCCCGCAGGCCGTCCAACAGGGCCTTCCCGGACTTGTCCGGATGGGAGACAAAGAGGAAGTTGGCCTGAGAGGGCAGTACCGTGTACCCCATCTCCAGCAGCCGTTGGGCGGTGCGCTCCCGGGTGGCCATTACCTTTTGACAGGTCTGTGTAAAGTAGTCCTCGTCCTCCACGGCAGCCGCCGCCCCCGCCTGGGCTAGGCGGTCCACGGTGTAGGAGTTGATGGAGTCTCGGACGCAGCACAGGCCCTGGATGAGGTTCGGGTTTCCCATGGCCCAGCCCACCCGCAGCCCAGCCAGGGCTCGGGACTTGGAGGCGGTCTGGATGACCAGCAGGTTGGGATAGCGGTCAATGAGCCCCACCGAGCTCTCCCCGCCGAAGTCCACGTAGGCCTCGTCCACGATGACCACCACGTCCGGGTTGGCACGCAGCAGCTTCTCCACCACCTCCCGGGACACGCCCTGTCCGGTGGGGGCGTTGGGATTACACAGCACCACGCCGCCGTTTTTCCCCATCAGCTCCTCCACCGGGGTGGAGAAGTCCGGGTTCATGGGCACTTGGCGGCAAGTGAGGCCAAAGTAGTTGGTGTACACGGGATAAAAGCTGTAGGTGATCTGGGGAAAGACGATCTCTTTGTCCGGGTCAAAAAAGGCCTGGAAGGCAAAAGCCAGCACCTCGTCGGAACCGTTGGAGCAAAACACCTGGTCCGGGCTGAGCCCCTCCCGCCGGGCAATAGCACAGCGCAGCTCCAGGCACTCCGGGTCCGGGTAGAGGCGCAGCGTCTCCCCCGCTGCTCGGGTGATGGCCTCCACCACCTTGGGAGAGGGCGGGTAGGGGCACTCATTGGTGTTGAGCTTCACAAAGGTCTGGCCCTTGGGCTGCTCCCCCGGTACATAGGGCACCGCATCCACAATGCGGCGGCTCCAAAACTCTTTCATCCCTGCTCCTCCTCTCGTTTCACCCGCTTGATAGCCTTCTCTGCCTTGGCCCTGGGAATCATCATCTCCCGCTGACAGCCCAGACAGCGCAGCTTAAAGTCCATTCCCACCCGCAGCACCTGCCAGTCCTTGCAGCCGCAGGGGTGTTGCTTCTTCATCTCCAGCACGTCGCCGACCTGTATATCCATGGGCATGGGATGCCCCTCCTCTCATTGGTGTTTGATCTTGTCCCAGTAGGCCTTAGCGGCCTGCTCGGTCTTATTGGGGCCGTACTCATAGTACACCCGCCCCACCAGAGCGTCGGGCAGATACTGCTGCTTCACCCAGTGGTTGGGGAAGTCGTGGGGGTAGAGATACCCCTGCTCCCGCTCAAAGCCTGTGCCGTCGGCGTGGATATTTTGCAGGTGTCGGGGGAAGTCCCCGGTCTTGCCCGCCCGCACATCCGCCATGGCGGCATTGATGGCGTCATGGCCCGAGTTGGACTTGGGGGCGGTGGCCATGAGGATGGCGGCATCCGCCAGGGCTAGCCGGGCCTCCGGCAGCCCCAGCATGGTGGCCGCATCCACGCAGGCCTTGACAATGGGGATGACCTGGGGATAGGCCAGTCCCACATCCTCGCAGGCAATGACCATCAGCCGCCGACAGGCGGACAGCAGGTCCCCCGCCTCCAGCAGCCGGGCCAGATAGTGCACCGCCGCATCGGGGTCCGAGCCCCGGATGGACTTTTGCAGGGCGGACAAAATGTCGTAGTGCTGGTCTCCGTCCCGGTCATAGCGCATGGAGGAGCGCTGGGCCACCAGTTTGGCATCTGCCATGGTGATGGTCCGCACCCCGTCCGGGGTAGCGGCGGCATTCATGAGCACCTCCACCCCGTTGAGGGCCTTGCGCACGTCTCCCCCGCTGGCCTGGGCCAGGTACTCCTTCACCCCGTCCTCCCAGCAGCTCTCTCCGCCTAGCTCCTCGTCCATGAGCTTCACCGCCCGCTCCACCGCCGGGAGCAGGTCCTCCGGGGTGAGGGCCTTGAACTCAAAGACGGTGGACCGGGACAGGATGGCGTTGAAGATGGTGAAATAGGGGTTTTCCGTGGTAGAGGCAATAAGGGTGATCTTTCCCGTCTCGATATAGTCCAGAAGGGTCTGCTGCTGCTTTTTATTGAAGTACTGAATCTCGTCCAAATAGAGCAGCACCCCGTTGGGGGCCAGCAGCGTCCCCACCTGGTCCATCACCTCCCGCACGTCGGCCAGAGAGGCGGTGGTGGCGTTGAGGCGGCGCAGGGCGCGCCCGGACCGCTTGGCGATGATATCCGCCACGGTGGTTTTCCCTGTACCCGAGGGGCCGTAGAACACCATATTGGGGATGTTGCCACTGTCCACAATCCGGCGCAGCAGGCCGTTCTCCCCCAAGATATGTCGCTGACCCACCACGTGGTCCAAGGTCTGTGGCCGAATGCGATCTGCCAAGGGCTGATACATACCCCCTGCACCGTCCTTTCTTTTGTCAATTCTCTTGTGACATTTTAGCACACCAAAGCGAATCTCGCAAGGGCGAAGGGGGAGCCCCTCACCTGCCCTTGCCCTGACACCGGGCCAGATGGGCAATGGCCCCGGCGGCCCGGCGCACCTGCAGGGAGGTGTTGAACGCCGAGCAGCTCAGGCGCACCGTCCCAGTGTCCAGGGTGCCCGCCGTCTTGTGGGCCAGTGGGGCGCAGTGCAGCCCCGCCCGCACGGCGATACCCCGGCGGGCCAGCCAGCTTCCCACCTCTTCGCAGTCCATCCCCTCCACGGTGATGGAGCACACCCCCGTCTGGGTTCCCTTGGGGCCTCGGAATACTCGCACCCCAGGCACTTGCTCCAAACCGTCCATCAGCTGGCCGCTCAGACATTCCTCATAGGCACCGATGCGGTCCACGCCCTTGCACCGGACAAAGCGCAGTCCAGCCAACAATCCCGCCGCCCCAGAGACGTTCTGGGTACCCGCCTCCAGGCGGTCGGGGAGAACGTCCGGCATGGTCTGGTTTTGGGACTCGCTGCCCGTACCCCCGTACAGCAGCGGGGCAGGCTGCTCCTCTCCGCACAGCAACAGCCCGGTGCCCTGGGGCCCGTACAGCCCCTTGTGCCCCGGCATGGCCACGTAGGCCGCCCCCCACTCTGATAGGCGCACAGGCAGACACCCGGCGGACTGGGAGGCGTCCACAATGAGGGGCACTCCACGCTCCCGGCACATCCGGGCCAACTCTCCCACGGGCAAAATGAATCCAAAGACATTGGAGACATGGGTGCAGACCACCACATCCACTCCCCGCCGCAACTCCTCCTCAAAGGCGGCCAGCATCCCCGCCTGGTCAAACACTGGGGCTTGGGCCACCCGGATGGTCAGGTCCCCCCGGGCACACAGAGGGCGGGTGACAGCGTTGTGCTCATAGCCAGAGATGAGCACGGTGTGCCCAGGGCGCACCAGGGCGTGGATGGCTAAATTCAGCGCATGGGTGGCGTTGTAGGTGAGCACCACCTGCTCTGGATTGGGTACATCGAAGAGCTGGGCCGCCGTCTCCCGCAGCGCGTAGAGGGTATCCGCTGCCCGCATCCCCGCCCCATGTCCGCCTCGGCCAGGGCTGGCCATATGTGTCATGGCCCATGCGGTGGCAGAGGGCACCGAGGCGGGCTTCTCCATGGTGGTGGCTGCGCTATCCAAGTAGATCATACCGATACCTCCTCATAGCTCCCGTCCTCCAGCTGCTGATAGATACCACGGGGGACAAGCTTTGCCTCCCGCATCAGCTCCACCGCCCGCTCCAGCCACCGCTGAGACACTTTGATGCAGTATGCGCACCCCGCCTGGGCAATGAGCCGGGGCGCTCGCACCAGATAGGCAGAAATGCCGGCCCGCTCCAGCAGCCGCACCCCACGCTGGGCATAGGTCAGGGAGCGGCATACAATCAGATCATATACCATATGGTATCATTTCCCTTCCCGTTGGATGGTCCGCTCCCACAAAAAAAGATACGGACGCTCTTGCACATCCTATGCACAAGAGCGTCCGCGTGATAGTCCAAGGGCCTGTTGCAAAATTGTGGTTTTGCAACAGGCCCTTCCATTTTATCAATCCCTCCGACTCGTCGGTGCGGACTTTGTATCCCTCGCCTCGCCCCTGAGAGGCGGGGCAAGTCTCGCTCACGCCGTCGCACCTCCTCTCCCCACCAAACCCGCTGGCGCTGGGCTTTGGCGGGGACCCCATAATACCGTGCCACCTCCCTTTGCACAAGGGAGGCTTTTCACCGGGAAAATTCTTTACATTTCTGCTTTACAGGAGAAACTTGCATGCAAGAAAATTCTTTCTGACTAGAGAACCCAGGCTAAAGACTTGGTAAACGCGAAATGTGACACAAGCAAAAAAACACCAAAACTGTACATTTGCAAAAAATCGAGTATGCCCTCAAACTCACAACAAACGTTCGTAAGAAGGCCTGCTATTATTACGCAACACACTTGTTATTGGCTTTTTCTGTAATTGTTGATATTTGTTAATATGGTTATGATTATAACTAAATCTAAAAACACCCAAAAAAACATATATTCAGAAATTCCTATCCCATCAATAACAAAAACAACCAACTCCAAAACCATAACAATAAACCATAATGCCACCTGCGTCAGTAATAAAATGAACCTAGCTTTCTTGCCCTCTGTGACTTTTTTCCTCCCCATAGTTCACCTACTCATCTAGTGCAAGTTTATAAATTCCCTTAAACCTTTAGATTAAAAAATTCAGTACTCCCCAAACAGCTGCACCCGAAATTCCAAGTGTTGCTGTAATACACCCGACAGCAGCTGCGGCTCCAGCCTTCCATGCGCCACGACTTCGTCATTGGCAAGGACGTGGACAAGCGCTCATAAAGCATAAGTTTACTAGGTTGCCTGCCTGATTAGAGTTAGGCTAGATGTTACAACTATGCTTATTTCCTCACAAATCGTGTGAATACAAAAACAAAAAAGAACGCTACTATTCCACTTGCTATTGATTGTACGAGTGTAGATGTCTCATTGAGAAAATAATGATTTACAATAAACAAAACCAATGTCATACACACAACAAGTAATGCAGCAAGTAGACCAGATTTAATCTTTTTATCACTCATTGCGAAGTCCTTTCTACCTATCCAATATATATATACTTTTACTGGGCAAAAACGGAACATCAACAGAGAACTTAACTCCCGACGTAATGCGAGTACGAGATATTGATCCACCAATAATCCATCCGATTGCTGCAGCAAGTATTCCACCTACAACGGGGCCCAGTTAACTAGCTAACGCTCCACCTGCTGGCCCAGCTATTGCCATACCTATTCCTGTGCATACAATAGTACATATTGCGCTAATGGTTATTTAAGCAAAAATGATAAAACGAGCACCGCAGTACTTAGGCCCCCTTGTGTAAAGGGGGCTGGACCCGTAGGTGACTGGGGGATTGTCTGTCCATGTGGTTGGGCAATCGGTGTATTTTGCAACGGCCCTTCTTTGTTTATCGATTCAGAAGTGCCACGGCGTGGGCGGCCATGCCCTCCCCGGAGCCGGTAAAGCCCAGCCCCTCCTCGGTGGTAGCCTTGACGTTGATGCAGTCCTCCTCCACCCCCAGTACCTGGGCGATGTTGCGCCGCATCTGGGGGATGTGTCCGGCCAGCTTGGGCCGCTGGGCCAGGATGGTGGCGTCCACATTGCCCACCATATACCCCTTTTCCGTGAGCATGTCCCGCACCCGAGCCAGCAGCAGCATACTGTCGATGCCCGCATAGGCGGGGTCGTTGTCCGGGAAGGCGTGGCCGATGTCCCACAGCCCAGCGGCGCCCAGCAGGGCGTCCATCACTGCATGTACCAGCACATCCGCATCCGAGTGGCCCAACAGGCCCTTCTCCCAGGGGATTTCCACGCCCCCTAAGATGAGCTTGCGCCCCTCCACCAGGCGGTGCACGTCATAACCATGTCCCACTCGCATCATTGGTTCCATCCCTCCAAAATCACTCGGGCCACCGCCAGGTCTGCCGGGGTGGTCAATTTGATGTTGCTCCGGTCCCCTTCCACCAGGGATACCGGCATGCCCAGCCGCTCCACCGCCGAGCAGTCGTCTGTGAGGGGGGCGTTGTCCTGCATCGCCTTGGTCAGAGCCCCCCGAATCAGATCACCATCGAACATCTGGGGCGTCTGCACAGCAAAGAGGGTAGCCCGGTCTGGGGTGTGGTCCACTACACCGTTCACCGCCACCTTAATAGTGTCCTGCACGGGTATGGCAGGGGCTGCGGCCCCGGTCTGGGCGGCCTTGTCCACTACACGCTCCATCACCTGGGAACTCACAAAGGGCCGGGCCCCGTCGTGGATACCAATGAGCTTGGCCTGAGGAGACACCTCGGCCACCCCCAACTGGGCAGACTCCACCCGGGTGGCGCCGCCCCGTACCACTTTCGTCACTTTTGTGAGTGCCATCTCCCGGGCCAGGGCCGCCACAGGGCCCACCAGGTCCTCCCGGGTGACCACCACGATCTCCTCCACCCGGTCACTGGCCTCCAGAGCTGCCAGGGTGTGGGCCAGCACAGGCCGACCGTCCAGTTCCAGGAACATCTTATCCTGTCCCATGCGCTGGGAGGAGCCCGCCGCCACCACAACCATAGCACAGCCGGGGGCCTGTGGTCCCTTTCGTTTCCGTCCAAACAATGACATAGTTTCTCCTCCAGAGTTGAAAAACGCCGGGGAACTCCTCAGAGCATCACAAACCTCACGTCTATGAAAACAGTGCTGACCATTCTGCTCTGAAAAGCCCTCGGCAGAGTTTTCCCGCCTCTCGGCGGGGAAAAAATCATAATCAGTTTTTCCCGGGGACATGCGCATCGGGAAAAACACCGCTCAGTCCACCAGTGTGTCCTTGGGTCGTCCTCTGACCCAAGGATGCGCGCAGTGGACTGCATCTTCTCTCAAACATGCTGGCATGTTTGAGAAGCCCTTCGGCTCCTTTTTTATTGGTGCAGAACCTTGTTGACCCGCTCCTCTACGGCCTCATAGGGCATGCTCTGGGCCAACACCAGCTCGGAAATCAAAATCTGCTTGGCTGAGTGGAGCATCTTCCGCTCCCCGGTGGACAGCCCCTTCTGGGTCTCCCGGTACATCAGCCCCTTGACCACCTTGGCCACCTCCAGCAAATTCCCGCTTTTGATGCGCAGCATATTCTCCCGATACCGTTGGTTCCAGTTGGACGTCATATCCACCTGAATGTCCTCCATCTCCGAGAGAATATGGGTGGCCTCCTGACCGGACACCACGGGGCGGACGCCGATCTCGTCGCTGTGTTCTGTGGGAATCATGACCATCATGCTTCCCGTCGATAGTTTGAGCAAATAGTAGTCCTGAACCTTCCCAGCTACCTTCTTGCGCACAATGGAGTCAATGACTCCCGCCCCATGCATAGGATGTACCACCTTATCACCAATCTGATACACGATTCCACCTCCCAAATGTGTATAATATCACAAAGTTAGTATACCCCTTTTCCCAATGCAATGCAAGCGGGAGGAAAATATTTTCCAAGAAAAATACGCTCTGTTTACAAAAAAAGAGGCGCTGCAAGCCTGTGGCTCACAGCACCTCTTGGGGTTATTTTACCGTATTGCGCAGCACGCCGATGTGGGAGATGTCTACTTCCACCACATCCCCGGACTGCATGGGGCCAATACCAGCGGGGGTACCGGTGGCCACCACGTCACCCGGCTCCAGAGTCATGGAGGCGGTGATAAACTCCAGAAGCTTTGGCACCGTGGTGATAAAGTCCCGGGTGTTCCCCTGCTGGACCACGCTGCCGTTGAGACGGGTGGTGACTTCCAGGCGGTCGGGGTCCACCCCGTCCACCACCCAGGGGCCCACCGGACAGAAGCCATCCATGGACTTTCCTCGGGTCCACTGACCGTCGTGCTTCTGCACGTCCCGGGCGGTGACGTCGTTGAGGCAGGTGTAGCCCAGCACATACCCTGCATAGTCCTCTGCACGGATTTTAGAAGCCCGGCGGCGGATGACCACCGCCAACTCCCCCTCATAGTCCAGGCGCTGGACAAACTCCGGCGGGTCGATCTCCCCGCCAGGGGTGTTGAGGGCATTGAGCCCTTTTAGGAAGAGGACGGGGAATCCGGGGGGCTCGGCCCCCATCTCCCGGGCGTGCTCGGCGTAGTTCTTCCCCACGCATACAATCTTGGTGGGGGTACAGGGGGCCAACAGCGGACAGTCTGCCAAGTTGACGCTGCCTCCGTCGTACTCCACGCCCTCATAGGGGGCGCAAGTGAGGGTCTTCACCTGCTCTCCCTCCACTACACCCCACTGGGGGCCGCTCTGGCTGAGAAACCGCACGTACTTCATCCTTCAGCCCTCCATATGGTTGAAGATCAGCTCCAACAGGGCCTGCTTGCCGTCCCCCTTCTCCGCGGAGAAAGGAATGACGGGCACGGCGTCGGGCAGCTCCAGGGTGTCCCGCACCCGCTGGAGGTTTCCCTCCACCTCGCTCTTTTTCAGCTTGTCCAGCTTGTTGGCCACCACCACATAGGGCTTGTCGGTGGTGAGGAAGAAGTCGCTCATCACCTTATCGTCGGCTGTGGGCTTGTGGCGCGCATCCACAATGAGAATGCCCAGAGTCATCAGAGAGGTATCGGCAAACCAGCCCTCAATGAGCTTGGCCCACCGGGCCCGCTCGGCCATGGACACCTTGGCGTAGCCGTAGCCGGGCAGGTCCACCAGATAGAGCTGTTTGTCAATGAGGAAGTAGTTGATGTGGGTGGTCTTGCCGGGAGCGGAGCCCACCCGGGCAAAGTTCTTGCGGTTGAGCAGACGGTTGATCACCGAGGACTTGCCCACGTTAGACCGCCCGGCAAACACCACCTGGGGCAGAGCGTCCCGGGGAAAGTCAGCGGGCTTGGCTGCCGAACGGACGAACTCCGCCTGATTCAAATTCACCTTCATGTCTCTCACCTCACTGGCACAGATTTACTGCCGTCCCAGGAGCCTTTGCCTCCGGGGGCAGAAGGGTGTCATTCCCTTTGGGGGGCTGGCCGTCAGAGACCAGCGCACAGGCCAGCACCTGGTCGGCCTGGGATACGGGAATAAACTTCAAGCTCTCCCGTACCAGAGGGTCAATCTCCTCCAGGTCCTTCACATTGTCCTCGGGAAGAATGACGGTGCTCATGCCATTGCGCAGAGCGGCCATGGTCTTCTCCTTCAACCCGCCAATGGCCAGCACCCTTCCCCGGAGAGTGATCTCCCCGGTCATGGCCACGTCACCCCGCACCGGGGTTCCGGTGAGGGCGGACACCATGGCGGTGGTGATGGCAATGCCCGCCGAGGGGCCGTCCTTGGGCACGGCTCCCTCGGGGAAATGGACGTGGATGTCCTTGTCCTTATAGAAAGTCCCAGGCAGCCCCAGCTGGCTGGCCCGGCTGCGGATGAAGGACAGGGCAGCCCGGGCAGACTCCTTCATCACGTCGCCCAGGTTACCGGTGAGCTCCACCTTTCCGGTGCCCTCCACCACGTTGACCTCCACCTCCAGGATTTCGCCGCCCACAGAGGTCCAGGCCAGGCCGTTGACCACACCCACCTGGGGCTGGCCTGCCGCCTTGTCCTTGGCATAGCGCCGGGTGCCCAGGAAGTCGGACAGGTTGTCCGGGGTGATGTGCACGCTCTTGCACTCCTCCTGCACCAGCTTCATGGCAGACTTCCGGCACAGCTTGTCCAGCAGCCGCTCCAGGCGGCGCACTCCGGACTCCCGGGTGTAGCCGGAGATAATCTGGTGCAGCGCCTGGTCGTTGAGCTTCACCTGGGTACGGGTGAGGCCGTGGGCCTTGAGCTCCTTGGGCCACAGGTGGCGCTTGGCAATCTGCACCTTCTCCTCGTCGGTATAGCTGCCCAGCTCAATGATCTCCATCCGGTCCAGCAGCGGCCGGGGGATGGTATCGGTGGTGTTGGCCGTGGCGATGAACAGCACCTCGGACAGGTCAAAGGGCATTTCCAGGTAGTGGTCCCGGAAGGTGGCGTTCTGGTGCACGTCCAGCACCTCCAGCAGAGCGGCGCTGGGGTCGCCCCGGTGGTCGCTGCCCACCTTGTCCAGCTCGTCCAGCACCAGCACCGGGTTGACGCTCCCCGCCTGACGGATGCCGGCGATGATGCGTCCGGGCATGGCCCCCACGTAGGTCTTGCGGTGGCCTCGAATTTCCGCCTCATCGTGGACGCCGCCCAGGGAGATGCGGGCCAGCTTCCGGTTCATGGCCCGGGCCACGCTCATGGCAATGGAGGTCTTACCCACACCGGGCGGGCCCACCAGGCACAGCACCTGGCCCTTCAGATTGGGAGACAGCTGCTTGACGGCCACAAACTCCAAAATACGCTCTTTCACCTTTTCCATGCCGTAGTGGTCGGCTTCCAGCACTTTGGACACGGCAGCCACGTTGGCCCGCTCCTTGGTGCGCACCGTCCAGGGCAGCTCCAGGCAGGTGTCCAGGTAGCCCCGGAGCACCGAGGCCTCGGCGGAGCCGTAAGGCTGCTTCTCCAGATGTTTGATCTCTTTGAGCAGCTTTTCCCGTACTTCGTCGGGCAGCTTGGCCTTGGCCACACGCTCCCGGTATTCAGCGATCTCGTCGCCGTCGCCTCGGTCGCCCAGTTCTCGCTGGAGCACCTTCAGCTGCTCTCGCATGTAGTAGTCACGCTGGTTTTCCGCCATCTGCTCCTGGACCTTGCCCTCCAGCTCGCTCTCCACCTGGCGGATCTCCACTTCCCGGGCCAGGATGCGCACCAGCTTCTCCAGCCGCTTGGCGGGGCGCAGTTCCTCCAGGATGAGCTGCTTGTCCTCAAAGCGCAGGGGCAGGTTCTGGGCGGTATAGTCGGCTATGTACACCGGGTCGTCGCTGGCCAGCAGCTTCAAATACAGCTCCGGGGACACCCGGTCGGACAGCTCGGTGTATCGCTCCACCATGGAATAGATCTGCCGAATCAGGGCCTCGGTGCGGGGGGTGTTCTCCCGGGCAGTGGGCTCCTCCTCCAGCAGCTCCAGCTCAGCGGTAAGGTAGGGCTCAGTGGTAAGCAGCTGCAGCATTTTGCCCCGCTGCTTGCCCTCCACCATTACCCGCACATTGTTGTCGGGCAGACGGAGAATCTGCTTGATGGTGGCCACGGTCCCCACCTGATACAGGTGCTCCTGGGCGGGGTTCTCTGCAGCCAGGTCCTTCTGGGTCACCAGGAAAATCTCCCGGTTCCCGGTCATGGCCTGTTCCAGGGCCCGGATGGAGAACTCCCGACCCACATCGAAATGAAGCAGCAGATGGGGAAATACCGTAATAGCCCGCAGGGCCAGGGCAGGCATGGCCACAACTTCCCGCTCATGTATAGTGTCACTCATGGTTGTATTCCTCCTTTCCACCTCCCAAAAGGAGGCGATATAAGCAAAGGGGCGAGCACGAGGCCCGCCCCTATCAAAATTTAGTTAGGATGCGTTTCCCTTCCGGGCCGCCTGTCCGCCCGGCTCCGCCCGCAGAGAGGCTGCACCCAGTCTGGGTCTGGCGGGACGGCCTTCCTCCCGCACCACCTCAGGGGGCTGCTCTCCCCGGATGGCTTCGGGGGTGATGATGACCTTGGCGATGGAGTCGTCCGAGGGCACATCGTACATGATGGGAGTCATCACTTCCTCCAGCACCGCCCGCAGACCACGGGCGCCGATCTTCCGCTCCACCGCCTTCTGGGCCGCTGCCTCCAGGGCCTCAGGGGTGAACTCCAGCTCCACGTTGTCATACTCCAGCAGCTTCTGGTACTGCTTGACCAGAGCGTTCTTGGGCTCGGTGAGGATCTGCACCAGCTGCTTGCCGTCCAAAGCCTTCAGGCCGGTGATCACCGGCAGACGGCCCACCAGTTCGGGGATGATGCCGAACTTCAGCAGGTCGTGGGGCTGCACGTTGCGGAAGATGTCCTCCTCGCTGCGCTCGGCAGCGGTGCGCACCTGTGCACCAAAGCCCATGGTCTTCTGGTCCATGCGCTGCTCAATGATCTTCTCCAGACCATCAAAGGCACCGCCGCAGATGAACAGGATGTTCTTGGTGTCAATCTGCAAGAACTCCTGGTGGGGGTGCTTGCGGCCACCCTGGGGCGGGACATTGGCCACCGTACCCTCCAAAATTTTCAGCAGAGCCTGCTGCACGCCCTCGCCGGACACATCCCGGGTGATGGAGGTGTTCTCGCTCTTCCGGGCGATCTTGTCGATCTCATCCACATAGATGATGCCCCGCTGGGCCAGCTCAATATCGTAATCTGCCGCCTGTACCAGCCGCAGCAGAATGTTCTCTACGTCGTCACCCACATAACCGGCCTCGGTGAGGGTGGTGGCGTCGGCAATGGCAAAGGGCACCTTCAGCACCCGGGCCAAGGTCTGGGCAAAGAGGGTCTTGCCGCAGCCGGTGGGGCCTACCAGGAGGATGTTGCTCTTTTGCAGCTCCACCGAGTCCCCGCCACCAAAATAAATCCGCTTATAGTGGTTGTACACAGCCACGGACAGGGCGATCTTCGCCTGCTCCTGGCCGATAATATATTCATCCAGCACATCCCGAATCTCTCGGGGGGTGGGAATCACGTCGGGCATCTCCGGACTGCCCAGTTCCGGGCGCTCTTCCTCGTCCAGAATGCTCAGGCAGAGGTGGACACACTCGTTGCAGATGTATGCCCCAGGTCCGGCAATGATACGCTCGACCTGCTCCTGATGCTTGCCGCAAAAGGAACAGCGAACGGTTTTGTACTCATCTCGAGCCATGAATTACCTTCCTTTCGTCAGACGTGCCAAAGAGCGAAGACAGTGCTTGTCTCCGCCCTTTTGCATCATCAACGATTATAAATGACCTTGTCAATGAGGCCATAGGCCGCTGCTTCTTCGGCGGTCATGAAATTGTCACGCTCACAGTCGGCGGTGACCTGCTCCACGCTCTTGCCGCAGTTGTCGGCCAGAATCTGGTTCATCCGTTTCTTGATGACTTCCAGACGCTTGAGGTGGATGGCCATATCGGTGATCTGTCCCTGGGTACCGGCAGAGGGCTGGTGAATCATAATCTCCGCATTGGGCAGAGCCAGACGCTTGCCCTTGGTACCGGCAGAGAGCAGAAATGCGCCCATGGAGGCGGCCATACCCACGCAGATGGTGGACACGTCACACTTGATATACTGCATGGTGTCATAGATGGCCATGCCGTCGGTGACAGAGCCGCCGGGGCTATTGATGTAGAACTGAATGTCCTTGTCCGGGTCCTGAGCCTCCAGGTACAGAAGCTGGGCCACAACCAGGGCGGATGTGGTGGCGTTCACCTCTTCACCCAGGAAAATGATACGGTCGTTGAGCAGACGGGAGAAGATGTCGTAGGAACGCTCTCCCCGGCTGGTCTGCTCCACAACATAGGGAACTAAACTCATGGAAACCTCTCCTTCGTTACTGGAAATCAGTCCCAGTATACCCAGCAGCAAGGGAGGAATATTCCTCCCTTGCTGGTTTTTTACGGGATGAAATTACTCGCCCTGAGCCTCGGTGGTCTCAGCCTGAGCCTCTTCCTTCTTCTTGGCGGGCTTCTTGGCGGAGGACTTCACCAGCTCCAGAGCCTTCTTGGAGCCCAGGTCCTGCTTCATGTCGCTCTCGTTGGTGACCTCACGGACCTGCTCCTCGGTGACGTTGAACTGCTCGGCCAGGCGCTTGACCTCGGCGTCCAGCTCCTCCTGAGTGACCTCGATGCCCTCGGCCTTGGCCACGGCATCCAGAGCCAGAGCGGTGCGTACGGCGCGGTCAGCGGCGGTCTTAGCCTGGGCACGCACGTCGTCCATGGACAGGCCCATGTACTTCAGGTAGTCCTGGAAGTTCAGGCCGTTCTGCTGCATGCGCATGGCCTGCTCCTCCACCATCTTGTCGGCGCGGTAGTCCACCATGGCCTCGGGCACGTCGCACACCAGGTTCTCCAGCAGGGCGTCGATGACGGCGGTCTCGTAGTCATGGTCGGCCTGCTGCTGACGGCGGGCCTTCAGCTTCTCCTTCAGGTCCTTCTTGAACTCGTCCAGGGTGTCAAACTCGGACACGTCCTTGGCGAACTCGTCGTCCAGGGCGGGCTCCTGACGCTCCTTGACCTCGTTGACCTTCACCTTGAAGACCACGGCGGCGCCAGCCAGATCGGCGGTGTAGTTCTCGGGGAAGGTGATGTCCAGGTCCTTCTCCTCACCGGCCTTCATGCCGATGACCTGCTCCTCGAAGCCGGGGACGAAGGTGCCGGAGCCCAGCTCCAAGGAGTAGTTCTCGCCCTTGCCGCCCTCGAAGGCCACGCCGTCCTTGAAGCCCTCGAAGTCGATGACAGCCACATCGCCCTTCTTGGCCTTGCGGTCCACGCTCACCAGGCGGGAGGCACGGTCGATGTAGGGCTTCATCTCAGCCTTGACATCGGCGGCGGTGACCTTCACCTCGGGCTTGGCAACCACCAGGCCCTTGTACTCCTTCACGGAAGCCTCGGGCTGCACGGTGACCAGAGCCTTGAAGGTGAAGCCGTCCTTGCTGACCTCCACGATCTCCAGCTTGGGGTAGGCCACGGGCACAATGCCAGCCTCCTTCAGAGCGGCATCATAGGCAGCGGGATAGGCCTCCTCCACAGCGTCCTCAAAGAACACCTGCTCGCCGTACATCTTCTCCACCATCTTGCGGGGCACCTTGCCCTTGCGGAAGCCGGGGACCATGATGTTCTTCTTCTGCTTGTTGTACACCTTGTTGATGGCGGCGTCAAACTCAGCAGCGCTGACCTCGATGACCAGCTCAATGGCGCTGTTTTCTTTCTTCTCGTTGCTCTTGATGTTCATGTATACGTTCCTCCAACTTAGCCCCGCCTGAGGCTGGGGCTTTCTTTCTGATAAATCCAATCCATTCTATCAGATTGTACAGAATATTTCCACTGTTTTTTTTGTCAATCCAAAATTTTTTTCGGACGGAAACCGATGTAGTCTGCAGCCACCAGCTGATAGGCCACGCTTCCCTGCACTCCCTCCACCGCCAGACGGTGGCTGGGACCGTGGAGATGGCCATAGCAACACAGCTTCACCTGGTACTGCTCCAGCAGCTGCAAAATCTCCGGGCACTGGTACCCCTTGTACAGGGGCGGATAGTGGAGAAAGCAGTATTTCTCCGCCTCCCCCGCCGCCTTCAGCGAGGTCTCCAGGCGCATCACCTCCCGGCGAAACACCTTCCCCGAGGGGGCGTTGGCCTGCTCCTCATAGAACCAGCCCCGGGTGCCGCACAGGGCCGCATCCCCGTAAAAGGCGCAGTTGTTGTGGAGAATGTGCAGGCGCTCCAGGCCGTTTGCCTGAAAAAAGGCATTCATCTTGGAGGCGGTGTTCCACCAGTAGTCGTGGTTTCCCTTGAGAATCCACTTCTCCCCCGGCAGCCGGGAGTTGAGAAACTCCAGGTCCTTTTTCGCCTCCTCCAGGCTCATACCCCAGGACAGGTCCCCGCACAGCACCACCGTGTCATCGTCCGATACGCAGGAAAAGCCTTCCTCCAGCTTCTCCACATAGCCTTCCCAACTGCCCCCGAACACCTCCATGGACTTGTCGGCGCCCAGAGACAGATGGGTGTCTCCGATGGCATAAAGGGCCATTTCTTCCCTCCTTGTCCCCGGTCAGCGCAAGTGCTCCAGCACCTGATCCACCATGTGCTCCTTCTCGGTGACGGTGTCAAACCGGGGCTGTTTGTTTTTCAGTCGGGCCAGAGGCTGGGGCACCTCTACCCCAGTGAGCTGGGACAGCTGGTCCAGAATCTCGGTGCCAGCGGCGTGCTCCTGCACTCCCAGGGCGTCCAGCACGCTGGAGCAGAACTTGAAGGGGCTGGCGGTGGACACCACCACCGTGGGGGTCTCGTCCCCGCTCTCCTTGCGGTACTGGTCCAGGACGTCAAAGGCCACAGCGGTGTGGGGGTCAATGAGGTAGTGCTGCCCCTCCCACATGCGGCGGATGGTCTCCTTGGTCTGAGCATCGTCACAGTACCCGGCGGCAAAGGTCTGATGCAACTTGGTCTTGATGGGCACGCTCACCTCATAGCTGCCCTTCTCCGCCAGCTGCTCCATGTACTCGGTCACCTGCTTGTCATCCCGGCCGGACAGCTCAAAGAGCAGACGCTCCAGGTTGCTGGAGATGAGAATGTCCATGGAGGGAGACAGAGTGTTGTGGAAGGGACGATTGCGGTCATACACACCCGTGCGGAGAAAATCGGTGAGCACGTTGTTCTCATTGGAGGCACAGATGAGGGTCTTAATGGGCACCCCCATCATTTTGGCATAATAGGCAGCGAGAATATTGCCGAAATTTCCCGTGGGCACGCAGACATTGATCTCCTGGCCCTTCTCAATGGCGCCCTCCCGGCGCAGATCGCTGTAGGCGGAGATGTAATAGACGATCTGAGGCAGCACACGGCCCCAGTTGATGGAGTTGGCAGAGGACAGGAAATAGCCCCGTTCCGCCAGCTGCTGGGCCAGCTCCTCGTCGGCAAACAGCTTCTTGACCCCGGTCTGGGCGTCGTCGAAGTTGCCCACCACGGCACACACACCCACGTTGCCACCCTCCTGGGTGACCATTTGCAGCTGCTGAATGTCGGACACGCCGTCCTTGGGATAGAACACCAGGATCTGAGTCTTGCTCACATCCTTGAAGCCCTCCAGGGCGGCCTTTCCGGTGTCGCCAGAGGTGGCCACCAGAATGCACACCGTCTTCTTCTCATCGTTCTTCCGCAGAGAGGCGGAGAGGAGATGGGGCAGCATTTGCAGGGCCATATCCTTGAAGGCGCAGGTGGGGCCGTGCCACAGCTCCAGGCAGTAGGTGTTGTCGTCCAAACGGCGCACCGGAGCCACCTCGGGGTCAGAGAACTTTCCACCGCCGTAGGCCGCCCGGGCATATCCCGTCAGCTCAGAGCTGGAGAAGCCCTCCAGAAACCCGTTCAGCACATACACCGCCCGCTGCTGGTAGGACATATCCTTCAGGGACTCCAGGGCATTTCCCGCCAGGCGGGGCAGCACCTGGGGAGTCATCAGACCTCCGTCCGGCGCCAGTCCCTTGGCAATGGCCTGAGCCGCAGTCATACGCAAATTGTTGTTTCTCGTGCTCAGATAATTCATGATTGTCTCACTACCCTCATTAAGTTATTGTAAAACACATCGTGCAGCAGCTCTTCCCCATATCCATAACTCAGTAGATACGAATAGAGCCCGGAAAGCCGGGTGATGTGGGATAGGGGTTCCACGAGCTCCGCCCCGTCCCAGTCGCCCCCTAAGGCCACACATTTGGCCCCATCCAGGGCCAGGATGTGGTCCAAGTGGCGGCGTACCGCCTCCAGGTCCCGGCTGCCGCCTACAAAGTTCTCATAGAAATTTAGTCCAATGACACCTTGATGCTCTATTATGGCAGTTATCTGCTCATCCGTCAAGTTTCTTGTGTGGTCACACACGGCCCGGGCGTTGGAGTGGCTGGCAATCACGCCCCCTTGGCACAGGTCCATCACGTCCCAGAACCCCGCCTCGGACAGGTGGGACACGTCCACCAGCACCTCCAGTCCCCCCATCCGCCGCACAAATTCCCGGCCCAGCGGGGTGAGGCCCTGGTGGGGCTGGTCGCTGTGGGAACCGCTGAGGGCATTGGCATGATTCCAAGTCGGGTTAATGGCGCACACCCCCTGCCGGGCGGCCCACTCCAGGCCCTCCAGGCTGCCCCCCAACAGCTCCGCCCCCTCCACAGAGAGAAAAGCAGCACACTTCCCTTCCCTGTTGGCCTGACGAGCCTCACGGGCGGTGGTGCAGTGGGTCACCAGATGAGAGTAGCAGTCCATCTGATGGCGGAAATAGTTCAGCTGGCTTTTGCAGGCTGCTTCGGGACATCCGCCCCCCACGTAGCCCGGGGCCGTCCACAGGGCAAACACCTGGGTATAGGCCCCAAAAGTGTCCAGCGCAGAGCCCAGCTCCAGCGCCCCGGTGTTGTAGGGCAGCTCCTCCCCCATGGCCCAGCAGCGGTACACCGTGTCACAGTGTCCATCCATCACAGAAAATCGGTTCATTCCCACTCACCTCAAAAAGCATTTTCCAGATAGTTTATGTGGGGATGACGGGTGGCAGTCCCCTGGGGCGCATAGATTTCTGCCACGTCGAACCGGGGCTGAAGCTGGGTGGGATGGGCTTGCAGGTAGAGCAGTGCCGCCGCCCGCAGCTTGCGCTGCTTGGAGAGCGTCACCGACTCCCGGGCGGTCATGATATCATCGTTGCGCCGCAGCTTTACCTCCACAAAGGCCAGGTACTTGCGGTTTGTGGCCACCAGGTCCAACTCCCCCAGCCGACAGCGGTAGTTGACGTCCACAATGTTGTACCCCTGTTTGCGCAGATAGTTGGCCACCTGCATCTCTCCCCACTTGCCCAGCAGGCGGGCCTGTTCCCCGCCCCTCATAGCTTCTTCAAAAAGCTGCGGCGGTGGATGGGACAGGGCCCGTACTCCCGCAGCAGCTCATAGTGCAGCTTGGTGGGGTACCCCTTGTGCTTGTCAAAGGCGTACTGGGGATATGCCTGGGCCATCTCCTCCATGTATCGATCCCGGCTGACCTTGGCCAGGATGGAGGCAGCGGCAATGGAGGCGGAGTAGGCATCCCCCTTCACCACCAGCTCATGGGGAGTGGTGATAGCGCAGCGGCTGCCGTGGTCCCGGTTGCCATCCACCAGCACCAGCTGGGGGGCAGGCTCCAGGCCGTCAATGGCCCGCTGCATGGCCAGCATCCGGCAGTTGAGAATATCCAGCTGGTCGATCTCCTCCGCCTCTGCCCAGGCCACACTATAGCTCACCACTTGCTCCCGGATGAGGTCAAAGAGCAGCTCCCGCCGCCGGGGTGTCACCTTCTTGGAGTCGTTCAAATAGGGCAGCTCCACCCCCTGTGGGAGAATCACCGCCGCAGCGTACACCCGCCCGGCCAGAGGTCCGGCTCCCGCCTCGTCCACCCCGGCCAGGTACTCAATCCCCGCCTGGGCACGAATCTGGGCATCCCACTGGTAAAGGTCGATGCATTTCTCTCTGTTATTCATGGATATCCTCCGGCCGCTCCAGTGTAAAGCGTCCAAGCTTGCCACCTCGGAACTCATCCAGCAGCACCCGGGACATCCGCTCGGTGTCCACCTCGCCGCCGGAAATCAACATGCCGCGCTTGCGGGCGGCCATCTCCAGCAGCTCCCAACCGGCCTTCCCCTCCAGGTCTTTAAGCTTGTAACGCTCCTCCAACACGCCGGGATAATGGGCGCTCAAAAGGGCCATCAGGCCGCAGGCCAGCTCCTCGCCGTCCAGAATCTCATCTCGCACAGCACCTGTAAAGGCCAAATGCATGCCAGTAGTCTCGTCCTCAAATTTGGGCCAGAGAATGCCGGGGGTGTCCAGCAGGTCCAGGCCCTGGTCGATGTTCACCCACTGCTTGCCACGGGTGACGCCGGGGCGGTCCCCCGCCTTGGCGGACTTGCGGCGGGCCACCTTGTTGATGAAGGTGGATTTGCCCACGTTGGGCACCCCCACCACCATCACACGCACAGGGCGGCCCACCTGGCCCTTGGCTCTCCAGGCCTCAATCTTCTCCCGCAGGGCCTGCTTGACCACATTGGAAAACTGGTTGACGCCCTTGCCGCTCTTGGCGTCGGTCTCCAGCACCGCATAGCCCTTCTGCTTAAACCAGGCCATCCACTGGGCGGTGACCTTGGGGTCTGCCTGATCGGCCCGGTTGAAGATGATCATGCGGGGGCGGTCCCCCACCATGGAGTCAATGTCCGGGTTGCGGCTGGAGATGGGAATGCGGGCATCCACCACCTCCGCCACCATGTCCACGAACTTCACGTCCTCCTCCATCTGGCGGCGGGTCTTAGTCATATGTCCGGGATACCATTGGATGTTCATCGTGCTCCCCTTTCTCTGGGAGCGTTTCTCCCAGTGCAGATTTTCTATCTATTATACTAAAGATTTGTCCTATGGGAAAGTGGGAATACAAAAAAAGGAGCGGAAATTCCGCTCCTTTTCTCGTGCAAACTGGTGCAATTACAGATCTTCCTTGACCTTAGCAGCCTTACCGACGCGGTTGCGCAGGTAGTACAGCTTGGCGCGGCGAACCTTACCGTGACGGACGGTCTCCACCTTCTCGATGGTGGGAGCGTGCAGGGGGAACACCTTCTCCACGCCCACGCCGTAAGACACACGACGCACGGTGAAGGTCTCCTCGATGCCGCCGTGCTTCTTGGCGATGACGGTACCCTCGAACACCTGGATACGCTCACGGTTGCCTTCCTTGACGCGGATGTGCACGCGGACGGTGTCACCCACGTTGGCCACGGGGGCCTCGGCCTTCAGATACTTCTGGCTAAATTGCTTCAGCTGTTCCATTGATATTTCCTCCTAGTATTCAGGCGTTCGTGCGTCAACGTGTCATGCGCAGAGGACCACCCTTATTTAAGACCGAGTTATTTTACCATAGTGACCGAGAGAAAGCAAGTCTTTATTTCCCTTTTTTTCTTCTCTTTGTCTGCCACCACCCCAGGGTCTCCCGACGCACCACCCCCCAGAACAGCCACGTAGAGGTGAGCAGCAAAGTGACGTTGGCATAGGTGCCCATGACGATGGCCCCCACACCTACCAGTCCCCCCACCAGCAACGCAGAGAGACCGGTCTCCCACCGGTCC
>NZ_SJOS01000043.1:0-21586 GCF_012027765.1 Pseudoflavonifractor sp. SW1122
ACTTCCCCGACCCACAGGAGTGGGCCGGGGAAGGATCAATCTTCGTTGGGGAAATAATCTTGCAGGAAGGTGTCCACCGCCGTCCAGTACAGCCGGGGGTTGGTGCCCACGGCGTTGGCGTGTCCGGCGTCGGGCATCCACAAAAAGCTCTTGGGGCACTTGGCGGCCTGGTACAGCTTTCCCATCATGGAGGAGGGGACAAAGTCGTCCTCCACGCCGTGGATGAACAGGGTGGGGGTTTTGGACTGGGCCACCGCCTGGATGGGGGCGGCGTCCCGCAGGTCATATCCAGCCCGGCGCAGGGCGGTTTTCCGCAGCATGGAGAAGAGGGCGGAGGTGGGCATAGGCACCGGGGCGTGGATGTATTCCTCCCGGAAGTTCTGGAGGACGTGGTGCATCTGGGCCTCAATGGTGGTATAGGCGCAGTCGGACACCGCCGCCTTCACCTGTTCTGGCAAGGCCCCGCCGGTGGCCAGAAGGACGGTGGCGGCTCCCATGGACACACCGTGGAGAAGGATCTCTGCGTCAGGGTCCCGGCGGAGGATGTAGTTGATCCAGCCCACCAGGTCCAGCCGCTCGTCGTAGCCCCAGCCCACGTAGTCGCCTTCGCTCTCGCCGTGGCCCCGCTGGTCGGGCATCAGGACGTTCCAGCCCTCCTGGTGGTAGTGCAGGCCGATGGCACCCATGGCCTCGTGGGTGTCGTGGTAGCCGTGGACGCAGATGGCCCAGCGGTGGGTCTGGGTGTCAGCGGGCACCACAGCGGCCCAGAGGATGAGCCCGTCAATGGCCTGGATGGTGGCCGAGCGGAAGCCCTCGGCTTTTCTGGCCCAGGCCCGGCCCTCACGCTGGGGCTCGTTGGGGTCCTGGTAGTCCGGCTCCCGGGTCTGAGGGGTCATGGCTTTGGCATAGAGGCGGTTGCCCACGGCAGCCATGCCTCCGGCGGCTCCGGCCCCGGCTGCGGCGAGGCCCAACAGGTAAAAAGCGGGTTTTTTCTTCATGGCGCACCCTCCTGGCATCGTTTTCTCCATGATACTCCAATGGAAAGCCAATCGTCAAGAGAAGTTTGCCCCTTTTCAGGTGGGGGCATACCGATTCTCACCGCCCTTCCAAAGACGCTCCGCTGGGGGAAAACTTCCTTTTATAAGAATAGATGGAACACACCCCCGGTAGCACTCTTGAAATCCTACCAAACATATGGTATTATAGGACAAAGGACTATGGGGGTATGGATATGAAGATTTCCACAAAAGGGCGGTATGCCCTGCGGCTGATGGTGGACCTGGCTGCCCACGGCGGGGAGGACAACCCGGTTTCCCTGCGGGATGTGGCGGGGCGGCAAAACCTCAGCGATAAATACCTGGAGCAGATCGTCACACCTCTGTCCCGGGCTGGGCTGGTGCGCTCGGTGCGGGGTGCCGGAGGGGGCTATCTTCTCACCCGTCACCCGGAGGAGTACACCGTGGGCGACATTCTCCGGCCTCTGGAGGGGGATCTGGCTCCGGTGGAGTGCGCCACCGATGACGGCTTCTGTGACCGCTGCGGGGACTGCGTGACCATCGAGCTGTGGCAGGAGATTCACCGGGCGGTGTCCGCCGTGGTGGACGGTACCACCCTGGGCGATCTGGTGGTGCGCTACCACGCCAAGCACTGCGACCAATGAACATACGGCTGGACAAAGGGGCACAGCGGACTTGGCTGCTGCCCCTGTTTCTCATTTTGATTGGGGTGGCGGTACGGCTGTGGCAGCTGGGGGCGGTACCCTGCGGGCTCAACCAGGACGAGGCTTACGCCGGATATGAGGCCTACTCCATGCTCACCTACGGGGTGGACTCCTGGGGGTACACCAATCCCTGCTACTTTATCTCCTGGGGCAGCGGCATGAACGTGCTGGAGAGCTATTTGGCCATGCCCTTTGTGGCCCTATTGGGCCTCACGGAGCTGGCCATCCGCCTGCCCCAGGCCATTTTGGCCTGTGTGAGCCTCCCGGTGGTGTATCTGCTGCTCACTCGGCTCTTCTCCCGGAGGGTGGGCCTCATTGGGCTGTTTTTCACCGCCATCTGCCCCTGGCATATCATGCTCAGCCGCTGGGGGCTGGAGTCCAATTTGGCCCCGGGCCTGCTGCTGTTGGGGCTGTACTTTCTGGTGCGAGGACTGGATTCCCCGCCCTGGCTGCTGCTGGCTGCCTTGTTCTATGGGCTGTCCCTGTATGCCTATGCCACCCTCTGGGTGGTGCTGCCCCTGACTCTGGCGGCGTTCTTCCTCTACCTGCTCTACACGAAGAGATTAACATTTACCCCCTATCTGGCGGGGGCAGTGGGCCTGCTGTTTGTGCTGGCCCTGCCTCTCCTCCTCTTTGTGCTGGTGAATTTGGGAGTACTGGAGGAGATTCGCACCCCGTTTTTGTCCGTGCCCCGGCTGGTGTCCATGCGGGCCTCCGAGGTGGACTGGCGAAACCTCTTCTCCCTGGAGGCCTACCAGACCCTGGGGGAGATGGTGTTCGGAGAGGGGGACGGACTTATTTGGAACAGCCTGCCCCAATATGGCATGTTCTATCGGTTTAGTTGGCCCTTCATGATTCTGGGCGGCGTGCGCATGGCCATCCGGGCGGTACGGGGCGCCAAGGAGCGCCGATTTACCGGAGAGGGCCTGGTGCTGGTGGGGCTTGCCTGCGCCGCCTTGGTGAGCCTGTCTCTGGACTACCTGAACATCAACAAGGCCAATTCCCTCCACCTCTACCTGCTGGTTCTGCTGGCCTTTGGTGTGGACCGGGTGTTTGAGTTCTGCAAGGCCCACCCGGTGCTGCCCTGGGGACTGGCGGCGGCGTATGCCGTGGCCTTTGGGCTGTTTGTGAACACCTATTTCACCACCTACAACGACGACATTGGCGTCCAGTTCCGCTATGGGGTGGGGGATGCGGTGGCGTATGTGAAGGAACAGGGGTTTGAGTCGGTGGCGGTGGACTCCACCGTGGTCTACTCCCACATCCTCTTCTATGACCAGACCCCACAGCCGGAATTTTCCCAGACCGTGGAGTATGCAAACTACCCCTCTCCCTACCTCAGTGTCTCCTCCTTTGGCCGCTACACCTTCGGGGTGGATGGGAACGATTTGGAGCCAAATGCCGCCTATATCCTCCATGTCAGCAGCTATGATGCCTTCCGAAACGCGGGATACACCGTGGAGGAGTTTGGCCTGTACGGCGTTGCATTTCTCGAATAGACAAGAAGTTAGCACTCTCGAAAAGAGAGTGCTAATTGTTTACACTTCGTTCATGATTTTTCCTAGCAAAGAGGTATACTAAGGTCAAACAACAGATTGGGGCGGGAGTCGAGGGGCTCCCAAGCACCCCATGCAAAGGAGTGTAGCCTTATGAATATGAATCAGTTTACCCAGAAGTCCCTGGAGGCGGTGCAGGCCGCCCAGACCCTGGCCACGGAATATGGAAATCAACAGATTGAGCAGGTGCATCTGCTCTGCGCCCTGGTGGAGCAGGAGGGAGGCTTTGTGCCTCAGCTGCTGACCCACATGGGGGTGACGGTGGAGTCTCTGGACGCCGCCCTGCGCCACGAGGTGGAGAAGCTGCCCAAGGTGTCCGGCTCTGGCCGGAGAGCCGACCAGGTGTATATCTCTTCCGGTGTGGATCAGGCCATGAACGCCGCTCTGGAAGTGGCCACCAGTATGAAGGACGAATATGTGTCGGTGGAGCACCTGCTGCTGGCCCTGATGGACAAGGCCGACAGCACCATTAAGCCCACCCTCACCACCTACCGCCTGGAGCGGGAGAAGGTGATGCAGGCCCTGGCCGCCCTGCGGGGCAACCAGCGGGTCACCAGCGACAACCCCGAGGAGACCTATGAGGCTCTGAAAAAGTACGGCACCGACCTGGTGGAGCGGGCCCGGCAGAACAAGTTGGACCCCGTCATTGGCCGTGACGACGAGATCCGCAACGTCATCCGCATTCTGTCCCGCAAGAGCAAGAACAACCCCGTGCTCATCGGCGAGCCTGGCGTGGGTAAGACCGCCATTGCCGAGGGCCTGGCCCAGCGGATTGTGAAAGGCGATGTGCCCGCGGGCCTGAAAGACAAGACCATTTTTGCCCTGGATATGGGCGCTCTGATTGCAGGCGCCAAGTACCGGGGCGAGTTTGAGGAGCGGCTCAAGGCCGTTTTGAACGAGGTGAAGAAGTCCGAGGGACGCATCATTCTGTTCATCGACGAGCTGCACACCATTGTGGGCGCCGGCAAGACCGAGGGCGCCATGGACGCTGGCAACCTGTTGAAGCCTCTGCTGGCCCGGGGCGAGCTGCACTGCATCGGCGCCACCACCCTCAACGAGTACCGCCAGTATATTGAGAAGGACGCCGCCCTGGAGCGCCGCTTCCAGCCTGTCATGGTCAACGAGCCCACGGTGGAGGACGCCGTGGCCATTCTCCGTGGCCTGAAGGAGCGCTACGAGGTGTTCCACGGCGTGAAGATCACCGACGGCGCCATCGTGGCCGCCGCCACCCTGTCCGACCGGTACATCACCGACCGATTCCTCCCCGATAAGGCCATTGACCTCATCGACGAGGCCTGCGCTCTCATCCGCACCGAGATGGACTCCATGCCCACCGAGCTGGACGTGATCTCCCGTAAAATCATCCAGCATGAAATTGAGGAGGCCGCCCTGAAGAAGGAGGAGGACGAGCTGTCCCGTGCCCGCCTGGCCGACATCCAGAAGGAGCTGGCCGAGATGCGGGACGAGTTCAACGCCGGAAAGGCCAAGTGGGAGAACGAGAAGAACGCCATTGGCAAAGTGCAGAAGCTGCGGGAGGACCTGGAGCAGGCCAACGCCCAGTTGGAGCAGGCCCAGCGGGAGTACGACCTGGAGAAGGCTGCCCAGCTGCAATATGGCACTATCCCCGCCCTGCAAAAGCAGCTCCAAGAGGAGGAAGCCATTGCCGCCAACCAGAAGGAAAATCAGCTGCTCCGGGATAAGGTCACCGAAGAGGAGATCGCCCGCATTGTGGAGCGCTGGACCGGTATCCCCGTGGCTAAGCTCATGGAGGGCGAGCGGGAGAAGCTGCTGCACCTGGAGGACATTCTCCACCAGCGTGTGGTGGGCCAGGACGAGGCCGTGCGCCTGGTTTCCGAGGCCATCCTCCGCTCCCGTGCCGGCATCGCCGACCCCAACAAGCCCATCGGCTCCTTCCTCTTCCTGGGCCCCACGGGCGTTGGTAAAACCGAGCTGGCCAAGACCCTCAGCGAGGCCCTCTTTGACAGCGAGAAGAACCTGGTGCGCATTGACATGAGCGAGTATATGGAGAAGTTCTCCGTGTCCCGCCTCATCGGAGCCCCTCCCGGATACGTGGGCTATGAGGAGGGCGGCCAGCTCACCGAGGCGGTGCGCCGTCATCCCTACTCCGTCATTCTGTTTGACGAGGTGGAGAAGGCCCACCCCGACGTGTTCAATGTGCTGCTCCAGGTGCTGGACGACGGCCGCATCACCGACAGCCAGGGCCGCACCGTGGACTTCAAGAACACCGTCATCATCCTCACCTCCAACCTGGGCAGCCAGTTCCTGCTGGACGGCATCCAGCCCGATGGCGAGATCAGCGAGGAGGCCAGAAATCAGGTGCAGGAGCTGCTGCGCCGCTCCTTCCGGCCTGAGTTCTTGAACCGTCTGGACGAGATCGTGTTCTACAAGCCCTTGACGAAGGACAACATCTTCCACATCATCGACTTGCAGCTGGACAGCCTCAACCGCCGTCTGGAGGACAAGCGGCTGCGTGTGGTCCTCACCGACGCCGCCAAGGACCTGGTGCTGGAGTCCGCCTACGACCCCATGTATGGCGCTCGGCCTCTGCGCCGCTACTTGCAGCACACCGTGGAGAACCTGGTGGGCCGCAAGATCATCGCCGGAGAGGTGACCCCCGACAGCACCATCACCGTGGACCGTCAGGGAGACGAACTGGTTATCCAATAAACAGCATACGAAAGAGCCCGGAAGGGAGCGAACCGCTCCCTTCCGGGCTCTTTGTCTATTCGTGGTTTCCATTTCCGTGTCCGTGCCCGCTGCCATTCCCGCAGCCGCTGCCCATCTCGTCCACCGGGGGCGGGGTAATGTCGGGATGTTCCGCCTGGAGGCTGGCCAACAGGTCCCGCAGCTCCCGCATGGTCATCTCATTGGCCTCTTCCGGGGGGAAGTCCGGGTCATAGGCCGCAATCTGGGCGTAAATCTGGTATTTTCCATAGGATAGGCCCACATGATGGGCCTCGTGGGCTTCCTCTGAGGAGATGGTGGAACAGGAGACGTTGTGGTGACCGGAGGTGCAGTTGGAGACATAGATTGTAATCTCCTCTCCCTGGTTTCCGCTCAGCTCCACCACCGACACGGACAAAAACCCGCCCTCATTGAGGCAGTCCACAATGGTGTCGCTGTTTAAAATCTCGTCCACCGCCTGCTGGTAGTTCTGGTGCAGCACGTCCAGGGAGGCGGCAAATTCCTCCCCGTCCTCGTTGTAGCCGTGGAGGGCAATGACCCGCCCCAGACGGTTCACGTCCACCTCCAGAGAGGGGTTTATGTCAATGCTAATCACCGAAGTGGGGGTGAAATAGAGGTGATACCCACCCAGGCCCAGCACCACCACCAGCAGACACGCCGCCAGGGCGCACACTGGCTTCCAAACCGCTCGGGCGGGCTTGCGCTGGGCTTCCATGGCCTGGAGCACTTGGGTTCGGGTGCGGGCTTTCAGCTCCTGAGAGGCGTGGACCTGGTCAAAGGCCTTTCTCATGCGGTTATCCAAGCGCCTCACCTCCCAACGCCTCTTTCAGCTGTTTTTTGGCTCGATTCAGCAGAGTGTACACGGAATTGACATTTTTGTTCAGCAGGTTCCCGATCTCCGGGGCGGTGTACCCCTCGTAGTAGTGTAAGTAAATCACCTGTCGGTACTTCTCCGGCAGCGTGAGCACCGCCTGGAGCACCTCGCTGTGGTCCTCCACCTCCGGGGCGGCCTGCTCCAAAAGAGAATCCAGGGGGACGGTGCGGGAGCGGAAGAAGCTTTTGAGCAGGTCTTTGCAGGCGTTGAGGGTCACCCGGATGAGCCACGCCTTCTCGTGCTCAGGGCTTTCAAACACGGTGGAACAGAGGGCATATTTCAAAAACACTGTTTGAAAAATGTCCTCTGTGTCCGCCTGATTTTTCAGATGGATGAGACAGAGCCGTTGGACAGTGTCAGAGTACGTCTCAATGGCCCTGGTGACCTCCTCTTCACTCCTCATGAAACCACCCTGCTTTGTGTCGAATTATCCGTGGTGTCCGCCCCAGTAGCCGTTGCCGTGGTGGCTTTGTCCACCGCCGTGGCAGTGGGTGCCTTGGTTGTCGCAGATGCCGTCGTGGTCGGCGTCCACATAGTTCTGGCCCTGGTTGTCACACACGCCGTCCTGGTCCACGTCCACATCGTACCGTCCATCGCAGACGGTGCCCCGGTTGTCGCACACCCCATCGCCGTCCTCATCCACATAGCACTGGGCGGAGCAGTTGGTGGTGTCACACACTCGGGTTTTCTGGCAGCCGCCGAAGCAGTTGCCCTGGGAAGAGGCGAAGGCGGACACGGTGCCCACCGTGAGAAGGGTGGCCCCTGCCACCAGACCTGCAACCAGTTTTAACATAGCAATCCCTCCATGTTTCATTCATTTTTTCCGGTTTCACTACTTATACGATTCACGAAGGGAAATCAATTCACCAGAGGGGAAATTTTTTAACCCTGGTACAGCACCTCGCCCTGCTTCCAGGTGGACACCACAGAGACCTCTCGCAGGTTTTCCGGCCGTACCTCCAGGGGATTGGCGGACAGGCGCACTAGGTTGGCCTGCTTGCCCACCGCCAGGGTGCCCTTTTCCTTCTCCTCACCGTACTGCCAGGCGGCGTGAACGGTGACCGCCTTTAACGCCTCATATACAGGAATGCGCTGCTCGGGGCCCAACTGCACCCCGTGTTTGGTCACTCGGTTGACGGCACACCAGACGGTCTCCAACATGTCGCAGGGGATGACGGGGGTGTCCTGGTGGAAGGTGAAGGGCATCCCCAAATCCAGGGCGGCCTTGGCGGGGGAGATGGCGGCGGCCCGCTTGGCCCCCAGGTTTTGCAGGTGAATGTCCCCCCAGTGGTACACATGGGCCACAAAGAAGGAGGGGGTGAACCCCAACGCCTTGGCCTGGGGCAGCTGGTCAACCCCGATGAGCTGGGCGTGGATAATCACCGGGCGCACATCCCGGAGGTTGGGGTGGCTCTGCATGACTTTGGCCCCCATGTCCAGGTACTGCTGGGCGGCGGCGTCGCCGTTGCAGTGGGCCAGAATCTGAACCCCTTCCTGAGCCGCCAGGGTGAGGGCCTGCTCCACTTGTTCGTCCGTCATGGTGGGGTAGCCCCGGTACTCGCTCTCCCCCTGGTAGGGAGTGCGCAGCCATGCCGTGCGCCCCTGGGGGGAACCGTCCAAGAAGATTTTCACGCCACCCAGCCGCAGACCATTGTGGTAGCCATTCACACAGTCGGGGAAAGCCACCCGGGCGGCGTGGAGGTCGGCCACACCGGGATAGCCCACCACGTCCAGGGTCAGGGCGTTTTGGGCCAACAGCCCTTGATAGAGGGGGAAGAGTTCGACGGCCATCATGCCCTCCTGGGCGGTGGTGATGCCGTGGGCGGCGTAGGTGTGCTGGGCCCGGGCGAAGGCGTCTTTCAGCTGGTCAAACCCGGGCATGGGGGCCTTACGGAGGTTGCTGACAAAGGCGTTTTCCTCCGCGTACCCCGTGAGTTCCCCACCGTTTCGGCCAAAGGTGCCCCCCTCCGGGTCGGGGGTGTCGGCGGAGAGAAAGAGCTGGTGGAGAGCGGCGGAGTTGAACACCCCCATATGTCCCGAGGCGTGCTGGATGACCACCGGGTTGTGGGGAGCGGCCTTGTCCAGCAGTTCACGGGTGGGGTGGGCGTGCTCGGTGAGGTGGTTGTGGTCGTAGCCCTGGCCGAACACCCACTGCCCAGCGGGGATGTGGTTGTCCCGAATGAAGGAGGCCACTGCCTCCTCCAGCTGGGCGAAGTCGGACACCTCCCCCAGGGGCACCTGCAACAGGCTGTTGGCCGCGGCGGACAGGTGGCTGTGGGGGTCCACAAAAGCGGGCATGAGGGCGTCCCCCTGTAAGTCCACCTTGGTGGCTCCGGTGGCATTGAGGGCATCGGTGCCCAGGGCCACAATGCGCCCATCTTCCACTAATAGGGCATCGGTGGGCACAGGGGACTCCATGGTGAGAATAGGGCCGTTGACAAATAACGTGCGGTTCATGGCGGCAACCTCCTTTTTCTCTATTATGCCCCTTTTTGATGCGGGTATCAAGTAAAGCCTCCCTTGTGTAAAGGAAGGTGGCCCGGCGTAAGCCGGGTCGGAGGGATTGTCTAATAGCTGGCTGAAGTCAACCCCTCAGTCTGCCTGACGGCAGACAGCTCCCCTTACACAGGGGAGCCTTGAGTTCTTGCCCAGTTCCTGGGTGTTTGATATAATGAAACAAATTGACAACCTATGAATTTAGGAGGATACCTGCCATGGCAGAACAACACACCGCCGGCATTGGATTTGAAAAGCAGATTTGGGACGCCGCCTGCGTCCTGCGGGGCAAGCTGGCCGGGGAGTTCTACACCCCCGCCTGCGTGGTGAAAACCCTGGTGGAGATTTTACAGCCCTACAACGGCCGGGTGTATGAAATAATCATACCGAAATGGATACAAGAGCAAGGTGAGGATTCGCTAAGTTGATAATTTCATTAAAGGGTGGTTGCAATATGAAACATTTTATTTTAGGGAAAATATATAGCGATAAAAATCACGCTAAAGCTTTACATGATGGTTTGATATATATTAATCCACTGGCACAGTTTGGAATTGGTAAATTGGTAGAACAGAAGACTATGTCCAATAAATACAGAGACGATTTAAATGAAGGCTTATCAGTAAATATTGATTCTGGTAACCCAAGATTAAATAGTAATGTAATCACCTTTTTTCAAGATATCGGCGGTATACCAAGAAATGTTGATGCCATTGGTGAAATAGATACTCGGTTTTTGCACGAAAATGTTTATTGCCTATCTTCTATATTTTATGATTGTGAAAAAAGTGAATTTATTAAGCTGAGTGAAAAAATGTTCCAGTTTACTGATAAACAGGAAGGGTTGGCCGTTGTGATTTATGATGTCAGAGAATTTCTAAATCGCATTATGAGAACTCTTTCGGATTCACTTGGAAGTCCATATTGGATAGCATATGGACTTGTTGACTATGATTTTGAACAGCATAACACACAAGAAACTGATGAGTTTACAAAAGAAGAGGAGTTTAGTTATCAACAAGAATTTCGCATTGCTATTAATGTTTTAGGTAACAACTTTAAAGTTCGCAAAAATACAGACTGTTTTAAATATGATGTTGATAAGGGGACAATATTATTAAATATAGGCTCAATTAAAGATATCGCATTTACTCTTTCTGTTGAAGATTATATTAACTTAAATTTTCCGGCTAAATATCAATGGATTGAAACAGTACAACCAGACAGAATCGCTCCCTTTTATCCACCTGTAAAAAATGAACTGTCATACATTTGTCCTTTGATGCGGACTGAAAATACAATGCTAATTAGCGAGAATGCTATGTATCCCATAAAGCGCGATCTAAATGCATTTTCCATAAACTGCAAACAATTAAAAAATACATTAATGATTGAGCCATCGAAAGATACGTTTTTTATATCAGTGGCAGAACATTATTTTTTGCGTATGCTGGATATATACAAAAACGAAGGCGATAAAACAATGCTTGATTCTATACTAACGGCAATTATGCGTTATATGGTAGAGTTAAATATATCCCAGTGTGCTGGTGTTAATTTGAAAATTGAGAATGGAGTTCTTAAAGCATCATACGAAGATTTGCAGTTACATGATTCAAGCTTAAGTCATGATGAATCTTACGAAATCGTACAGAAAAAAACACTACAACCTAAACCAACCGATTTCGCAGTTCTAATTACTCTAAGCGACCAAATGGATTATGAAGAATATGAATATAATGGAAGAAAATATGTACGAGTAGAGGTCGCAAGAGACGGGGTGCTACCATCTGGAAGAAGTGTCAGAAAAGGAGAAGTAGTATGGGGTGAGGTTTCAAAGGTGAATTTTATTGGGTACTAATAATTATAGCTTTGGATTAAATAGTTAAACACCTCGCAGCCGGAGAATGATACTCTCGTTGCGAAGTGTTTTGCGTATGTGCTTATGCCTTGATTTCCATGCCGTTGCGGAAGGTGATCCGCACATCGTCTGCGGAGTGGATGGTTACGAAATCTACCAGACCGCACCAGAGGTTTGTCTGGAACGCGGTGACCAGTCTGTCCTGCTCCTCCAGAACTTTGAGGAACTCCTCAATGGTGGCTCTCCGTGCCTTTTTGTCGGCGATCTGTTCGGCGGTGGCGTCCAGCTTGGCTTTGGCTTCATCGTAGCGGTGGGTCAACCCATCGTAGCGTTTCTGGTATTTTGAGGCGGTGCGCACCATGTTGGTGCGCCTGACCATGGGGGGCGAGGGCAAGAAATACTCCTTGAAGGAGGTCAACGCCCGCATCAACGAGCTGTTGAAGCACTCCATCCAGAGTGAGGGGGTTATCAACCTGTTTTCCGATGCGGACACGGAAGTCTCCCTCTTTGACCCCAAATTCCTGGAGGAAGTGGCCCGGATGAAGGAGAAAAACCTGGCCGTGGAGCTGCTGAAAAAGCTGCTGGCGGAACAGGTGACCCTGTACCGCCGCACCAACGTGGTCAAGTCGGAGCAGTTCTCCCAGCGGATGAAAGAGCTGATGAACCGCTATATCAACGGCCTCATCACCAACGAGGAGGTCATCGCCGAGCTGATGAAGATGGCCCAGGACATCCGGCAGGCCCACCAGCTGGGAGAGCAGCTGGGCCTGAGCCAGGAGGAGCTGGCCTTCTACGACGCCCTCACCAAGCCCCAGGCGGTGAAAGATTTCTATTCCAATGAGGAGCTGGTGACCCTGACCCGGGAACTCACCGAGGCGCTGCGCAAAAGCCGCACCATTGACTGGCAGAAGAAGGAAGCGGCCCGGGCCGGGATGCGAAAGATGGTAAAGCGTCTGTTGAGACGGTATAAATATCCCCCGGAAGGGGTGGAGGATGCCATTCAGACGGTGATGAGTCAGTGCGAGATGTGGACGGACCACGTGGCGTGACGGGGGGCAAAGCCTCCCTCAGGGAGGGAGGTGGCATCGCCAACGGCGATGACGGAGGGAGCCGTTCGGGCGGCCCTTTCTTGGGTTTCCTGCCTTGACATCTGGCAAGAATGTGATAAAATGTAACAGCTAAAGACAATGGCGGAGCCAAAGAGCCACCAGCGGCCCAAAGCGAGGGGGGAGAGTGAGAGCCCCCGGCAAGTGCGGTTTCTCTGCGCCACTCCGTTTCGTCTCCTGTGAGGAGCAGGGCGGCCCATCCCCGTTATCGGATGACCGGAGATGTCCTTGCCAGAGGATAAACAGGGTGGTACCGTGAAGCGTAGGCTTTGCCCCTGTGTTTGGCAAGGGCTTTTATTTTGTTAATTTTAAAATGGAGGTATAGACCCATGAGCAACCCCAAGCCCTTCGGGGTCAACGAGCTGCGTGAGATGTTCCTGTCCTTCTTTGAGAGCAAAGGACACCTGCGTCTGCCCAGCTTTTCCCTGATTCCCCAGAACGACGCCTCTCTGCTGCTCATCAACAGCGGCATGGCGCCCATGAAGCCCTGGTTCACCGGCGAGCAGGAGCCCCCCCGCCGCCGTGTCACCACCTGCCAGAAGTGCATCCGCACCGGTGACATTGAGAACATCGGCAAGACCGCCCGCCACGGCACCTACTTTGAGATGCTGGGCAACTTCTCCTTCGGCGACTACTTCAAGCGGGAGGCCATTACCTGGTGCTGGGAGTTCCTGACCAGCCCCGAGTGGGTGGGCCTGGACCCCAACCGCCTGTACCCCTCCATCTACCAGGATGACGACGAGGCCTTCGAGATCTGGAACAAGGAGATCGGTATCCCCGCCGAGCGCATCTTCCGCTTTGGCAAGGCCGACAACTTCTGGGAGCACGGCTCCGGCCCCTGCGGCCCCTGCTCCGAGGTGTACTACGACCGTGGCGAGGAGTACGGCTGCGGAAAGCCCGGGTGCACCGTGGGCTGTGACTGCGACCGCTATATGGAGGTGTGGAACAACGTCTTCTCCCAGTTCAACAACGACGGCGAGGGCCACTACACCGAGCTCATCCAGAAGAACATCGACACCGGCATGGGCCTGGAGCGTCTGGCCTGCGTGTGCCAGAACGTCAACTCCCTGTTTGACACCGACACCGTGATGAACATCACCAACAAGGTCTCCGAGATTACCGGAGCCCACTACGGCCAGAGCGAGAGCCGTGACGTGTCCCTGCGCATCATCACCGACCACATCCGCTCCGCCACCATGATGATCTGCGACGGCGTGCTGCCCTCCAACGAGGGCCGCGGCTACGTGCTGCGCCGTCTGCTCCGCCGGGCTGCCCGCCACGGCAAGCTGCTGGGGGTCAACGACCCCTTCCTGTACCGGGTGTGTGACACCGTCATCGAGGTCAACGCCACCGCCTACCCCGACCTGGTGGAGAAGCAGAGCTATATCACCAAGGTCATCCGGGTGGAGGAGGAGAACTTCGCCAAGACCATCGACAGCGGCCTGAAGATTTTCTCCGACATGCTGGCCCAGCACAAGGCCAAGGGCGAGACCGTGTTCTCCGGCGAGGACGCCTTCAAGCTCTACGACACCTATGGCTTCCCCATCGATCTGACCAGCGAGATGGCCCAGGACGAGGGCCTGACCGTGGACGAGGCTGGCTTCCGTGCCTTCATGGAGGAGCAGAAGGTCCGTGCCCGTAAGGCCCGTGAGGCTCTGGGCGACCTGGGCTGGGCTGGCATCGAGTTCGGCAAGGAGCTGCCCGAGACCGAGTTCGTGGGCTACGACCACAACACCATCGACGACGCCAAGGTGCTGGCCATGGTGGTGGAGAACGTCCAGGCCGAGGAGATGATGAGCGGCGTGGAGGGCATCGTGGTGCTGGACCGCACCCCCTTCTATGCTGAGATGGGCGGCCAGGTGGGCGACCACGGCACCATCACCCTGGGCGAGGCCGTGTTCACCGTCCACGATGTGCAGAAGAACAAGGGCGGCAAGTATATGCACTACGGCAAGATCACCGGTGGTGTGCTGAAAGTGGGCGACACCGTGACCGCCGCCATTGACGTGGAGCGCCGCCAGGCCATCATGCGTGCCCACTCCGCCACCCACCTGCTGGATGCCGCCCTGAAAAAGGTGCTGGGTGACCACGTGCACCAGGCTGGCTCTCTGGTGGAACCCGACCGCATCCGCTTCGACTTCACCCACTTCGAGGGCATCTCCGCCGAGGAGCTGGCTCAGGTGGACAAGCTGGTCAACGACGCTATCCTCAACGGCTACCCCGTCATCACCGAGGTGCTCCCCATTGAGGAGGCCAAGAAGAAGGGCGCGGTGGCCATGTTCGGCGAGAAGTACGGCGACGTGGTGCGCGTGGTGGAGATGGGCGACTTCTCCATGGAGTTCTGCGGCGGCACCCACCTGGACAACACCGCCAAGGTGGGCACCTTCCGCATCAAGTCCGAGGGCTCCGTGGCCAGCGGCGTGCGCCGCATCGAGGCCACCGTGGGCAAGCTGACCCTGGAGACCATGAACCACAACCAGCAGCTCATCTTCCAGGCTGCCCAGATTCTCAAGACCAACCCCGCCGACCTGGTTGCCAAGCTGGAGCAGCAGGTGGCCGACCTGAAGGCAGCCCGTCAGGCCATTGAGCAGTACAAGAGCAAGGAAGCCGCTGGCGAGGCCGACCGCATCCTCTTCGGCGCCCACGACGTGGGCCCCCTGAAGGTCATCACCGCCACTGTGCCCGACGCCGACGGCAACCGTCTGCGCCAGATGGGCGACGCCATCAAGGACAAGGCCGCCAACGTGGTGGCCGTGCTGGCAGCCGTCAACGGCGGCAAGATCACCTTTGTGGCTGCCTGCGGCAAGGAGGCCGTGGGCCTGGGCATCAAGGCCGGCGACATCATCAAGCAGGTGTCCGCCATCGCCGGCGGCTCCGGCGGCGGCAAGCCCGACTCCGCCATGGGCGGAGGCAAGGACCCCCTGATGGTGGACAATGCCCTGGCTATGGTGGACAACGTGGTGTCCATGAAGCTGGGCCTGTAAGCAATTCCATCCCATGCAATCAAAAGGAGTTGATACCATGTCTGATTGCCTCTTTTGTAAGATCGCAGCGGGGGAGATTCCCTCCAAGCGGGTGTATGAGGACGAGGTGTGCGTGGCCTTCTACGACATCGACCCCCAGGCGCCCACCCACTTCCTGGTGATTCCCCGCCAGCACATCGCCTCTGTGGCAGAGGTGGGCGAGGACAACGCCGCCCTGGCAGGCCACATGCTGGCCGTCATCGCCAAGGTGGCAAAGGACCTGGGCCTGGACAGCTACCGTGTGGTGTCCAACTGCGGCGAGCAGGCGGGCCAGAGCGTGCATCACCTGCACTTCCACGTTCTGTCCGGCCGGGATATGACCTGGCCGCCGGGCTGAGCCCATTTTGGAAGGCCCGGATGGGCCTTCCAAAATGAACGGGGATTGCATGGGAAATGGGGCTCGATTTCTTGCGAAAAAGTCACCCCATTTCCCATGAGAAGTGTTATTTTCCCGGCGAATGTGGCGTGAAAATAACGGGATTTCAATTTATTTTCCCGCCTGCGGGCGGGAAAACTCTGCGAGGCTTTGGCAGAGCACGAGAAAGCTGCTCCCAGTGAAACCTGGGGGCGGCTTTTTTATGCAACCTCTTTGCCCTCCCTGCATACACTGGGATGCTGCCCGAAAACCATGGGTGCTTTGTACAAAACAGACAGGGAGAAATCGTCAATTCGAGGGGAGTTTGCCAAAAAGATCACAGATGTATTTTTGGCGTTGACAGATGTCCTTCCTGGAACTATAATGTCATATAACACACTAAAGCGATAACATGATAGTGTGAAAAATCTCAGAGAGGAGAAACTGCTCATGGGCAATCAACGTGTATACAACTTTTCCGCAGGCCCTTCCATGCTTCCGCTGGAAGTCCTCACCCGAGCCGGGTCAGAGATCACCAATTATCAGGGCTCCGGCATGTCAGTGATGGAGATGAGCCACCGATCTAAGGTTTTTGACAAGATCTTTCAGGACACCAAGGAGCGGTTCATTCGCCTGTTCCATGTGCCTGACAACTATAAGGTGCTGTTTTTGCAGGGGGGCGCCTCGGGGCAGTTCTCCATGGTGCCCCTGAACCTCATCGGCAAGACGGGAAAGGCGGACTATGCCGTCACCGGCAACTTCTCCAACATCGCCTATAAGGAGGCCAAAAAGTACGGCCAGATCAACCTGGCCGCCTCCAGCGAGGACCAAAACCACACCTATATCCCCACCCAGGACCAGCTGAAGCTGGACCCGGAGGCCAGCTACTTCCACTACTGCGCCAACAACACCATCTACGGCACCGAGTGGCAGTATGTGCCCGACACCGGGGACGTGCCCCTGGTGTGTGATATGTCCTCGGACTTCATGAGCCGGGTGGTGGATGTGTCCAAGTATGGCATCATCTACGGCGGCGCCCAGAAGAATCTGGCCCCGGCGGGCCTCACCATCGCCATTGTCCGGGAGGACCTGGCAGGCCACGAGCTGCCCTACACCCCCCTCATCATGAACTATAAGACCATGATCGACAAGGACTCCATGTACAACACGCCCCCCTGCTGGTGCATCTACATGCTGGGACTGGTGATGGAGTGGCTGGAAGAGCGGGGCGGTGTGGAAGGCATGGAAAAGATCAAGCACGCCAAGGCCCAGCTGCTCTACGACGTGCTGGACGACTCCAAGCTGTTCACCTGCCCGGCCCAGAAGGGGAGCCGTTCCGACATGAACGTCACCTTCCGCACGGGCAACGCCGATTTGGACGCCAAGTTTGTCTCCGAGGCCACCGCGGCGGGCTTTGTCAACCTCAAGGGCCACCGCAACGTGGGAGGCATGCGGGCCTCCATCTACAACGCCATGCCCACCGAAGGGGTGGAGAAGCTGGCGGACTTCATCCGGGCCTTTGACCAGGTCAACGGCTGAGACAGGGGGAACCATCATGTTTCGTATCAAAACCATGAATAAAATTGCCCAAGTTGGGCTGAACCAGTTCCCCGCCGACTACCAGGTGGGGGACAGCGTGGAGGGGGAGGAGGGCATTCTGGTCCGCTCCGCCAAGCTTCACGACTACCCCTTCCCCGACACCCTGTGGGGCATCGCCCGGGCGGGGGCAGGCACCAACAACATCCCGGTGGCCGAGTGCGCCCAGAAGGGTATTGTGGTGTTCAACACCCCCGGGGCCAACGCCAACGGCGTGAAGGAGCTGGTGCTTGCCGCTCTGCTCATGGCCTCTCGGGACCTGGTGGGGGGCGTGGAATGGGTGAAGGCCCAGGCCGCCACCCCCGACACCGACGTGGCCGCTGCCGTGGAGAAGGGCAAGTCCGCCTTTGTGGGCCCCGAGCTGTACCGCAAGACCCTGGGTGTCATCGGCCTGGGTGCCATCGGCGCTCTGGTGGCCAATGCGGCCCTGTCCTTAGGGATGGAGGTGTACGGCTATGACCCCTTCCTGTCCGTGGACACCGCCCTGCGCCTGGACCGCCACGTGCATGTGGTCAAGGATGTGGCGGAACTGTACCGGGTCAGCGACTATGTGACCATCCACGTGCCCTACACCCCCGACACCCGCCACACCATCAACGCCGACGCCATCGCCCAGATGAAGGACGGGGTGCGGGTGGTCAACCTGGCCCGGGGCGAGCTGGTGGACGATGCGGCCATGATGGCCGCTTTGGAGCGCGGCAAGGTGGCCCGCTACGTCACCGACTTTCCCAACAACACCATCACCCTGGCCCCCAACGTGGTGCCCATTCCCCACCTGGGCGCCTCCACCCCTGAGAGCGAGGACAACTGCGCCATCATGGCTGCCCAGCAGCTGCGGGACTTCCTGGAAAACGGCAACATCAAAAACTCCGTCAACTTCCCCAACGTGGAGATGGAGCGGTCCGGGGTGCAGCGTCTGTGCATCATCCACCGCAACATTCCCGCCATGCTGGCCAACATCACCGCCCAGCTCTCCGGCGACGGGGTGAACGTGGAGAACATGACCAACAAGTCCCGGGGGGACTTCGCCTACACCCTGGTGGATGTGGGGTCTGCCGTAGAAGAGAGCGTCATTGACGACATCCGAGCCATTGACGGCATTATCCGGGTGAGAGTCATCTCTTGACAAGCGCCCCATCCCCGGATAGTATGAAACCAAGACACAGCCTGCGAATCGGTGTGGTTCGCAGGCTGTTTTTATAGAGAGAGGTGTGGATATGTCCACGAAAATTTATGGCGTGAAAGGGGAGGACGGGCGCCATCTCAGCCGCCCGCTGCTGCGTTTAGCCGCCCGCAAGTACGGCTGGGGAGAGCTGCCGGAGCTGGAGTACAGTGATCGGGGCAAGCCCCTCATCCCCGGGGAGGGGCGCTGGCTGTCTCTGTCCCACTCGGGGGGCTACGCCCTGTGCGCCCTGTCGGAGTTCCCTGTGGGGGTGGACATTGAGCTGGTGAAGTCCCATCGGCCCGGCTTGCCCGCCTTTTGCTTTGCAGAGGAGGAAATGCCCCTCTTTGACGGCAGCGACGGGAGTTTTACCCGCCTGTGGACCCTGAAAGAGAGCTTTTGCAAGCTGGGAGACACCCCCCTGTACCCGCCCCGGAAGGTGCCTGTGCCGCCCCCCTGTCCCCACAAGAGCTACCAGGGGGAGGGGTGGTGGGCCTCGGTGTGCTGCCAGGACACCCCGCCAGAGGGCATTGAGTGGGTGAACTTGGAGGATCTTGTTGAAGTTTTTACCACTCCTTAAGGAAACCTTAACCGGGTCTGAGGGAAAATCTAAGATGCCTTTGCTATGATATAGTTAGAAAAAGATGGAGGACGATGGAATCTTGAAGGAGAACAAAGGCATGAACGTCCTGATTTTAACCGGAAAATTTGGTATGGGGCACTGGTCTGCCTCCCAAGCGTTGCAGCAGCAGCTGGAGCGGGAGGGGCACCAGGTGCACACCGTGGATTTTTTTGACTACGCCATGCCCGAGCTGGCCCCCACCCTCTACCGGATGTTTGGGTGGCTGGTGAAGTACGGCGGCGGCCTCTATAATCTCTTCCACCGCCTGACCCGCAACGTGGAGGGGGACATGCCCCTGGCCGGGGCGTGGGTGGAGTATCTGGAAGAGCTGCTCTTTGAGACGGGGGCGGATGTGGTGGTGTCTACCCATCCCGTGTGCTCCTCGGTGGTGGCCCGGTACAAGCGGGAGGGGGGCGTGATGCCCCTGGTGACCTGCATCACCGATGTGACCAGCCACAGCGAGTGGATTCACCCCGGCACCGACTGCTATCTGGTGGCCTCGCACCAGGTGCGCCAGGGGCTGATGGACAAGGGCGTGGAGGCAGAGCGGATTCTGGTCTCCGGCATTCCCGTGGGCCAGCAGTTCACCGGAGGGAGCCCCAACCGGGGCCAGCGGGAACTGCTCATCATGGGGGGCGGCCTGGGGCTGATGCCCCGGCGGGACCGCTTCTATGAGCAGCTCAACGACCTGCCTGGGGTCCACGTGACCATTCTCACCGGGCGCAATGAGAAGCTGTATCAGCGCCTCCACGGGAAATATGAGAACATTGAGGTGGTGGGCTTCACCACCCAGGTGGACCAGTACATGGCCCGGGCCCACCTGATGCTGTCCAAGCCCGGAGGCATCACCGTCTTTGAGGCCATTGCCAGCCGCCTGCCCATGCTGGTGTGGGCCCCCTTCCTGGACCAGGAGCGGGAGAACGCCCGATTCCTGCTGGAGGCGGGGATGGCTCGCCTGGCAGACAAGGAGGAGGAGGCCTGCCTGTGGGCCATTGAGAGCACCTTGTACGACGAGTCAGGGCTGGCCAGTATGCGCCGAGCCATGGAGAAGGCCTCCAACACCATGTGCCGGGCGGCGGTATGCGCCGTGGTGGAGCAGCTGGCTGGAGAGAAGGTGTACGCATGAAGCTGGGGAGCAAAAAACAGCTGGTGTGGTTTGGGGTCATGGGTCTGCTGCTGTGTGCCACCGCCTACACCATTTTGAGCCAGCAGTCCCCCCGGGAGCTGGCGGCGGCCATCGCCCGGGCGGATGCCCGGTTTCTGTTGCTGGCCCTTCCGGTAATGGCCCTGTTCATCGCCTGTGAGGCCGGGGCCACCCGGCTGGTGCTGGAGGCCTTGGGCTGTGCCCAGCCCTTCCGGCGGTGCTATTTTTACTCGTGCACCGGGTTCTTTTTCAGCAACGTCACCCCCTCCGCCACCGGAGGCCAGCCCGCCCAGGTGTATTACATGAACCGGGACGGGGTACCGGTGGTGTCCGGCACCATCGACATGCTGCTGGTGAGCATTGGCTACCACACAGCGGTGGTGTGCTACGCTCTGGCGGCCCTCTACTTTGGCCGAGACCTGCTGGAGCAGCTGGGCGGCCAGGTGGGGGTGCTCATTGGGGTGGGGCTTGCCATCTTTGTGGTGCTGAATGTGGCCATGATTTTGCTGCTCTTCCTCCCCGGACCTGCCCGCCGCCTGGGCCGCTTCGGCATCGCTCTGGCCTGCCGCCTGGTGAAGCGGCTGGACCGTGCAGCGTTGGAGGAGAAGTTGGAGGGGGTGCTGGCTCAGTACCGCCAGGGGGCCCGGGTCATTGCCCGCAATCCTCTGGTGCTGGTGGGTGTGGTGGCCCTCAGCGGGGCCCAGCTGGGGTGCTCTTATCTGGTGCCCTACCTGGTGTATCGGGCCTTCGGCCTGTCCGGCATGAGCCTGTTGCAGGTGGCCGCCCTCCAGGTGCTGTGCACTGTGGCGGTGGGCTTTCTCCCGCTGCCTGGTTCCGCAGGAGCGGCGGAAGGGGTGTTTCTGCGCACCTTCCTAGCGGTGTTTGGCACGGGGCTGGTGGCTCCCGCGATGATTCTCTCCCGGACCATGAGCTGCTATCTGGTGCTGCTGGTCACCGGGGGCGTGACCCTGGTGGGGCACCTGCGGCGAAACATGGCCGGAAGAAATATGAAAACCTCTTGCAATCCCCTGAGGGGTGTGGTATCATAGAAAATACTTGTAAGGGCTGTTGCGCCCATTTTTAGACTGTGACTGAAAGGATTGAATTCCATGACCACTCCTCAGCTGATTCTGTCTATCGTTTACTTCGTGGTGTCTCTGGCCCTGATCGCCATCGTGATGCTCCAGTCCGGCAAGAGCGCTGGTCTGTCCGGTGCCATCTCCGGTGCTGCTGACACCTTCCTGTCCAAGAACAAGGCCAAGACCGCCGATGCCCGCATGGCCAAGATGACCAAGTGGGTCGCCATCGTGTTCCTGGTTCTGACCATGGTTCTGACTCTGATCTAAACAATAGTAAGAGCGATAA
>NZ_SJOS01000044.1:0-21536 GCF_012027765.1 Pseudoflavonifractor sp. SW1122
TTCCGCCCCGGTGAGGGTAGCGGTGAGCAAAAACGCAATGGCGCACTCTCCCAGTCGTGCCTTCAGCGGCATCTCCCGCCGCCCCTTCGACCAAACCCGGCCCAGTGCTCCTTCTTTCCCCGTCATAGTGAATCCCTCGCATTCGTCCAGTTTGGGCCATTATAGCCCCCAATTGTCAAGAAGGAGGTCGTAACCTGTCTTGCCCGGTGGTGCAATCTGTGGTATGATGGGTGGCATTGATGAGCAAAGGAGAACGCTTTGTGAAAATAGGCAATGTTGAACTGAACACCAAAATCGTGCTGGCTCCCATGGCGGGGGTCACCGACGTGGCCTTCCGCACCGTATGCCGGGAGCTGTCCGGCTGTTACACCGTCACCGAGATGGTCAGCGCCAAGGCCCTGTGCTATGGAGATAAAAAGACTTCCTCCCTCCTCACCCTGGGCGAAGGAGAGCACCCCTGCGGGGTACAAATTTTCGGCAGCGACGAGGCCGCCATGGAGAAGGGCGCAGCTCTGGCCCTGGAGCAGTCCGGGGCGGATATCATCGACATCAACATGGGCTGTCCCGTGCCCAAAATCGCCGGGTCCGGGGACGGCTCCGCCCTCATGAAGGACCCGGAGAAAGCCGTCCGAGTGGCCGCCGCCGTGGTACGGGGGGCCGATGGAAAGCCGGTCACCGTCAAGTTCCGCCTGGGCTGGGACAAGGGCTCCATCAACTGTGTGGAGTTTGCCCGGCGCATGGAGGATGTGGGGGTAGCCGCTGTGGCCGTCCATGGCCGCACCCGCACCCAGATGTACTCCGGCACCGCCAACTGGGACTATATCCGGGAGGTCAAACAGGCCGTGTCCATTCCGGTGGTGGCCAACGGGGACGTTTTTTCCGCCAAGGACGCCGTGCGGGCCCTGTCCTACACCGGGGCGGACATGGTGATGATCGGCCGGGGCTGCTTTGGAAACCCCTGGCTGCTGGAGCAGTGCGCCGCCGCCGTGGAGGGCCGGGAAGTGCCGGAGACGCCCCCCCTGGCCCAGCGCTGCGACGTGGCCGTGCGCCAGTTTGAGCTGGCCATGGCTCACAAGGGGGAGCGCATCGCCTGCCTGGAGATGCGCCGCCACTACGCCTGGTACCTGAAAGGGGTGCCCTACGCCGGGTACTGGAAGGAGCAGATTTGCTCCATGTCCACGGCAGAGGATTTTTACAAGGTCACGGCAGGCATTCGCCGGGACCTGTGCTGATGGAGTAAAAGACTTCCACGCAGGAGGTGAGGAATGTGGAAGAACAGGAGTGGATCAGCCAGGCCGCCCAGGGAGATACCCAGGCCTTCGCCCACCTGGTGGAACAATATGAGACGGTGGTCTACCACCAGGCCCTGCGCCTGGTGGGCAACCGGGAGGACGCCGCCGACGTGACCCAGGAGGTCTTTTGGAAGGCATGGCGGGCCCTGCCCACCTTCCGCAGGGAGAGCAGCTTTTCCACCTGGCTCTACCGCCTCACCGACAACGCCTGTCTGGACCTGCTGCGCCGGGAGAAAAAGCGGCGGGGAGATGCCTCTCTGGACGATGAGGAGAGCCTCTCCCTGGCCCAGCAGCTGCCCCACCCCGGCCCCTCCCCCCAGGAGCACCTGGAGCGGGGAGAGAGGATGACTGCTCTGGAGCAGGGGCTTCAGCAGCTGTCCCAAGAGCACCGCCGCATCCTGGTGCTGCGGGAGATCAATGGCCTCTCCTACCAGGAGATTGGGGCCATTCTGGGTCTGTCCGACGGGACCGTGAAGTCCCGGTTGGCCCGGGCCCGGCTGGCTCTGGCAAATTATTTGCGTCAAAGCGGGAACTTTTCCCCCTGAGATGCGTCTAACGAAACGAAGAGATAAAATTTGCCTACGAAAGGACGGTGAAGGGCATGGAACATGAGACCTATCTGGAGTGGATCAGCGCCGACTTGGACGGCGAGCTGACCCCTGCCCAACACGCCCAGCTGGAAGAGCATCTGAACACCTGCCCTTCCTGCGCCCAACTATATGGAGAGCTGTCCCAGCTCAGCGGGGACCTGCACCGCCTGACCCCAGATATGCCCCCCCAACTGCATCAGCAGATTCTGGAGGGTCTGCCCCGCCAGACCGCCCCGGTTCTTCGCTTCCCCCGAGCCGGAAAGGCCTGCGGCGCTCTGGCCGCTTGTCTGGCCCTGGTGGTGGCTCTGGGCTATTCCTCCTTCCACCAAAGCCAGGAGAACGCTTCTCCGGTGGCCGCCCGTTCCAATCCCGGTATCGCCCCCGCCGTCTTCTCCGTCCAGCCCCAGGAGTTTTCCGTCCCCGGCGGCGACACGGTGTTGCTCCTCTCCGCCCCTCTGTCTCAAGAGAGCCAGGAGCTGTTGGGCGACCTCCCCGTCACCACCCTGGAAGGGGGATATCTGTGCTGTGTGGCCGACCCGGACACCGCCACCGCCCTGGCCTCCCATCTGAACCAGTCCGGCGTAGCCTACACCCAGGTGGATGCCGCCCAGCCTGACGGCAGCGGCGACATTGCTGTGGTCTGGCCCCAGGCCTGAGGCGGAATCTTTCGTCATTCTCTCCAATTTTCCACCCATCGACAACCGAATTTTTACCACTCTCATACAGGTTTTGCCACCAGGCAAAGCCTGTATTTTTTCTTCTCCCCCAACGTCAGTAAACCCTTTCCCCTTTACTGCCTTCGCACTATTTTTCACAGTAGCGTTAAAAAGTTTTCGTCATTTTGTCAAATTACCATTGCATTTTATGGAACACCATTGTATAATTCATTCAAGCCCATTCCCCAGGGATGGCGCAAATGGCAAAGATTAAGGAGTGGAACAAACATGAGCTATTCTCCGCATGCAATTCGAAACATCTGTCTGTTGGGTCACGGTGGTAACGGAAAGACCACTCTGGTGGAGAGCTTCCTGCGTACGACCGGCGTCATCGACCGTCTGGGTAAGACCTCCGACGGCAACACCGTCAGCGACTACGATCCCGAGGAAATCAAGCGTCAGATCTCCATCTCCGCCTCTGTGATTCCTGTGGAATATAACGGTTGTAAGATCAACGTGCTGGACACCCCCGGTAACTTCGATTTTGCCGGTGAAGTGGTGGAGTGCCTGTCTGTGGCCGATGCCGGTATTCTGGTGTGCGCGGCCAAGGGCGGCCTGTCTGTGGGCACCGAGCGGGCCTGGAAGCTGCTCAATGAGCGGAAGATGCCCCGGTTGATCTACATCTCTAAGATGGACGAAGACAATGTGGATTTTAACTCTGCCTTCGATACCCTCCGCGAGCACTTCGGTAAGAACATTGCCCCCATGGTGGTCCCCATCTGGGACGAGAACAAGCGTGTCACCGGCATCGCCGATGTGCTCCACAAGAGAGCCTTCGAGCTCCACGACGGCAAGCGTGTGGAGATCGAGGTCCCCGAGGACAAGGTCCCCGTTATTGAGGAAATTTACGAAAAACTCATGGAGTCTGTGGCTGAGACCAGCGAGGAATTCATGGACAAATACTTCTCCGGCGAGCCCTTCACCTACGCCGAGGTGGTGCAGGGCCTGAAGGCCGGCGTCAAGGACGGCTCCATCGTCCCCGTGCTGTGCGGCTCTGCCTACACCGGCCTGGGCACCATGATGCTGCTGGACCTGATCATCGACCTGCTCCCCACTCCTCTGGAAGGTATTCCCGCCATGGGTACCGACCGTGAGGGCGAGCCCGCCGAGTTCATCGTCTCCCAGGGTGCTGTGCCCGCCGCCTACGTCTTTAAGACGGTGGCCGACCAGTACGGCAAGTTCTCCTTTGTCAAGGTGCTCTCCGACCACCTGTCCCCCGACATGACTCTGGTGAACACCAACACCGGCAACAATGAAAAGCTGGGCCGTCTGTATGTGATGACCGGCAAGAAGAACACCGAGGTCAAGGAGCTCATGTGCGGCGACATCGGCGCCATTGGCAAGATGGACAAGGTGAAGACCGGTGACACCCTGTGTGACGCCCGTAAGTTTATGAAGCTGGATCCCCTGCCCTTCGCCGAACCCAACTACTCCAAGGCCATCGCCCCCAAGGTCCGTGGCCAGGAGGATAAGATCGCCGCAGGTCTGGCCCGCCTCAACGAGGAAGATCCCACCTTCCGGGTGGTGAACAACGCCGAGACCCACCAGATGGTGGTGACCACCGCCGGCGACATCCAGATGGACGTGCTGGTGAGCAAGCTCAAGAGCCGCTTCGGCGTGGAAGTGGAGCTCAGCGAGCCCCGTGTGGCCTATCGCGAGAAGATTCGCAAGAGCGTGTCCAAGCAGGGCCGCCACAAGAAGCAGACCGGTGGTTCCGGCCAGTTCGGTGACGTGTGGATTCGCTTCGAGCCCGGTCCCAACGAAGAGCTGGAATTCTGCGAAGAGGTGTTCGGCGGCTCCGTGCCCAAGAACTTCTTCCCCGCCGTAGAAAAGGGTCTGCGGGAAGCCTGCCTCCACGGCGTACTGGCTGGTTACCCCGTGGTGAATCTGAAAGCCACTCTGTATGACGGAAGCTACCACCCAGTGGACTCCTCCGAAATCGCCTTCAAGACCGCCGCTCAGCTGGCCTACAAGGCCGCTCTGCCCGAGGCCTCCCCCGTGCTCATGGAGCCTGTGGGTGAGCTGAAGGTCACCGTGCCCGACAACTACATGGGCGACGTCATCGGCGATTTGAACAAGCGCCGTGGCCGCGTCATGGGTATGGACCCCACCGACGACGGCAGCCAGGTGATCACCGCTGAGGTGCCCATGGCCGAGATGATGACCTACGCCATCGATCTGCGGGCTATGACCCAGTCCCGTGGCTCCTTTGTGTTCCACTTCGTCCGCTATGAGGACTGCCCGCCCGCCGCCCAGGAGAAGGCCATTGCCGCTGCCAAGGCCATGGCGGAAGAATAAACTGAAATTAACATCCATCCTCTTGTGCCATGCCGTGTTTCTCTCACGGCATGGCACAAATTTTTCTCCGCTCTTCCCTGGTCTCGCCTTTCCTTTACACGACTTTTTCTTGCATATTGTCCAGGGATGTGGTATATTTGGTGACAATACCCAAGCACATAAGAAAGAGAATAAATGGAGGAGTGATGATTCCGTGTTGGGTGATGACAGTATAGTTCTGCTAATCGTATTGATTTGTATGGTGGTGATGAGTGCGTATTTCTCCGCCACCGAAACGGCTTTTACCTCCCTCAACCGCATCCGGCTGAAAAGTCGGGCGGACAACGGAGATGCCCGGGCCGCCCGTGTGCTGGCTCTGGCCGACAAATACGATCAGCTCCTGTCCACCATCCTGATTGGCAATAACATTGTCAACAATGTGGCCACGACCCTGTCCGCCGTGCTCTTTATCGACCTGCTGGGCAAGACCAGCGGCCCCGCCATATCCACGGTGGTGCTCACCATTGTGATTTTGATTTTCGGCGAGGTCTCCCCCAAGAGTCTGGCCAAAGAGTCCCCTGAGAGTTTCGCCCTGTTCTCCGCCCCCATCCTGCGGTTTTTCATGGTGATTCTCACCCCTGCCACCTTCTTCTTTTCCCTGTGGAAGAAGCTGCTGTCCAAAGTCTTCCACACCAAGGAGGACGTGGGCATTACCAACGAGGAACTGGTGACCATGGTCACTGAGGCGGAGGACCAGGGCGGTCTGGACGCCGAGGAGAGCCAGCTCATCTGTTCCGCCATTCGCTTTGACGATCTGGAGGCCTCGGACATTCTCACCCCCCGGGTGGATATCGTGGCCCTGGAGGACACCGCCACCATGGAGGAGGCCACCGCCCTGTTTGCCCAGGAGGGGTACTCCCGGATGCCGGTGTACCATGAGTCCCTGGACAACGTGGTGGGCGTCATCCACCAGAAGGACCTGTTTGCCGCCCGCTACCACGGGCGCACCCAGCTGGCCCCCCTCATTCACCCGGTGCTCCATGTGACCACCGGCACCAAAATTGACGACCTGATGCGCCAGTTCCAGCGCACCAAGACCCACATGGCCATTGTGGTGGACGAGTACGGCGGCACCGAGGGCCTGCTCACCATGGAGGACGTGGTGGAGGAACTGGTGGGCGACATCTGGGACGAGCACGACGAGGTGGTGGAGCAGTTCCGCCCCCAGCCGGACGGCGGCTACCTCATTGCCTGCTCGGCCAACCTGGACGACATGTACGACCTGTTCTCGGTAACCGGCTCCTGTGATGCCGCCACCGTCTCCGGCTGGGTGCTGGAGCAGATGGGCCGCATTCCCGATGTGGGAGACCACTTCGTGTGGCAGGACCTGGATGTCACGGTCACCAGTGTGGAGCACCATCGGGTGCTGGAGATTCTGGTGAAGAAACTCCCCAAAGAAACCGAAGAAGAAGCATAAAAAAGAACGGGCTTGGTAGCCCGTTCTTTTTTATGCCCCAAACAGCCACTTCACCGCCCAGCTGGCGGCCAAAAAGCCCGCCACATCCCCGCACAGGGCCGCCGGAATGGCGTAGCGGGTGCGGCTGATCTTGGCCGCCCCAAAGTACACCGCCACCGTGTAGAAGGTGGTCTCGGTGGAGCCCAGCATCACCGCCGCCGTGCGCCCCACCAGGGAGTCCGGGCCGTAGGTCTCTATGAGCTCCGCCCCCAGCCCCAGAGCCGCTGAGCCGCTGATGGGCCGCACCACCAGCAGCCCCACCGTCTCCGGCGGGATGCCCACCAGGCCCAGAACCGGCGCTATGAGCCCCTCCAGCAGCTCCAGGGCCCCAGAGGCCCGCAGCATGTACACCCCGCACAGCAGCCCCACCAGGGAGGGCACCATGCGCACCGCCGTCTGGAGCCCCTGGGCGCCTCCCTCCACCAGGGTGGACCACACGTCCACCTGGCAAGCAATGCCCCACACCATGACCCCCAGCATGATGACAGGCACCACCATGGACATCATGTCCTCTCACTCCCTCCACACACGGGCCATCACCTTGGCCGCCACAATGCCCACCGTCACCGACACCGCCGAGGCCAGCCACACCGCAGGCAGAATGTCAAAGGCCGCCCCACTCCCCGCCGCCTGGCGGATGCTGGCCACCGTGGCGGGGATGAGTTGGATGGAGGCGGTGTTGCACACCACCAGCATACACAGGCTGTCACTGGCCACGCCTCCCGCCCCCTGGGCCATGAGCTGGGCCGCCCGGATCCCCAAGGGTGTGGAGGCGTTGCCCAGCCCCAGTAGATTGGCCGCCACGTTGGCGCTCACCGCCCCCATCACCTGCGCATCATCCCGGTGCTGGGGGTAGAGCCGGGAGAGAATGGGGTGGAGACACCGGGACAGCCCGCCCACCAGGCCGCTCTTCTCCATCACCCGCATCACACCCATCCACAGGCACATCACCCCCGCCATGGCCAGGCTCAGCTCCACCCCGGCATTGGCCCCCTCCAGGGCCGCCCCGGCCACCGCATCCATACGCCCGGTGGCTGCACCGCATAAAATGGACGCTCCCACCATCACAACCCAGATCCAAGACATCGCCATGGTCCATTTTCCCTCCTTCTTCCCCCATGTTTATGCCCCCTTTTCCCTCTCCATACGCCTTCGACAAATTTCTTGGAAAAATATTATAGTTCTATTAATTTTATACTTTTGCGATTGACAAGATTATACACTGTGTTATAATGAAGGAGGTTTGTGAAAGTGTACATTTTGTAAGGAGGACTTCACATATGAAATCGACTGGAATTGTTCGCAAGGTAGACGAGTTAGGCCGCATCGTGTTGCCCATTGAGCTCCGCCGCACCCTGGACATTGCAGAACGTGACGCCCTGGAAATCTACGTAGATGGTGGCTCTATCGTGCTAAAGAAGTACGAGCCCGCCTGCATTTTCTGCGGAGAGTCTTCCGAAATCACCACCTTCAAGGGCAAGAACATCTGCGCATCCTGCCTGCGGGAACTGGAAGGAAAGTAACTACTTTTTCGAGCAAAAAGTCCGGTGGAAACTATTTCCACCGGACTTTTTTGTCATTTAATGTCTAAATTCTCCAGAAAATAAAGGCGCCTTTTTATACTATTCGTAATCACTTTCCCAGGCTCATATCGTACAATTGACGCTTCTTGATTCCAAATTCTTCCCCAGCTTTGGCGCAGGCCTCTTTGAGGGACAGGCCCTCGCCTCGCAGCTGGGCCACCCGCTCCAGGGCGGCCTGAGGGTCTGCCTCTTGGGCCGGAGCCTCGGGGGCTCCCTCCACCACCAGCACATACTCCCCCCGGGGCGGGCGGGTGGCGCAGTCAGCCAGGGCCTGGCCCACGGTGGTGCGCACCACCTCTTCGTGGAGTTTGGTCAGCTCCCGGCACAGGGCAATGCGCCGCTCTGCCCCGAACACCGCCACAAAGTCCTCCAGGGTGTCCTCCAGCTTGTGGGGGGCCTCATAGAACACCATGGTCCGCTGCTCCCCCTTCAAACTATCCAGGTGGGAGCGGCGGTTTTTCTTATTCTGGGGCAAAAAGCCCTCAAAGGTGAACCGGGCGGTGGGCAGCCCGGAGACGGACAGGGCGCAGATGAGGGCGCAGGGGCCGGGAATGGCCTCCACCTCAATGTCGTGCTGGGCACACAGGGCCACCAGGTCCTCTCCGGGGTCGGAGATGGCGGGGGTGCCCGCATCGGTGACCAGGGCGCAGCTCTCCCCGGCCAGCAGACGTTCCACAATGGCGGGTCCCGCTGTGGAACAATTGTGGCGGTGGTAGCTGACCATGGGCTTTTTCAGCCCCAGGTGGTTGAGCAGCTTCACCGTCACCCGGGTGTCCTCGGCGGCCAGAAAGTCCGCCCCTGCCATGGTGTCTGCCATGCGCCGGGAGATGTCCCCCAGATTGCCGATGGGGGTGGGAACCAGATACAATTTACCGCTCATGGTCTATTTCTCCTCACTTTCCCGGCGTGGCCGCCGCGGCTCCCTTCATGGTCAGGGAGATTCTCTTTTTCTTCTCGTCCACCTCTTTGACCCACACCGTCACCACGTCACCCACAGACAGGACCTGAGAGGGGTGCTTGATGAAGCGGTCGCAGATCTGGCTGATGTGCACCAGGCCGTCCTGGTGGACGCCAATGTCCACAAAGGCCCCGAAGTCGATGACGTTGCGCACGGTGCCCTTGAGCTCCATGCCCGGCTTCAGGTCCTTGATCTCCAGCACATCGGTGCGCAGCACCGGGGCGGGCAGCTCGTCTCGGGGGTCACGCCCCGGCTTCATCAGCTCGGACGCCACGTCCAGCAGGGTGGGTACACCCACGCCGCACGCCTGAGCTGCCTGCTCCACGCCGTAGGCCTTCACCTTGTCCATCAAATCCTGGAGGGTACCCGCCTTCACCTGCTCCAGGGTGTAACCGCACAGCTCCAGCAGCTTCTGGGCGGCGGCGTAGCTCTCGGGGTGGACGGCGGTGTTGTCCAGGGGGGATTTGCTCTCGGGCACTCGCAAAAATCCGGCGCACTGCTCAAAGGCCTTGGGGCCCAGCTTGGGCACCTTCAAAATCTGTTTGCGGGTGGTGAAGGGGCCATTCTCCTCCCGGTACTTGACCATGTTCTTGGCGGTGGTCTGGGTCAGACCCGCCACCCGGGCCAGCAGAGGGGCCGAGGCGGTGTTTACATCCACGCCCACGGCGTTGACGCAGTCCTCCACCACCCCGTCCAGGGCCTCGCCCAGGCGGGCCTGGGGCATGTCGTGCTGATACTGGCCCACGCCGATGCTCTTGGGGTCGATCTTCACCAGCTCGGCCAGGGGGTCCTGGAGGCGGCGGGCGATGGACACCGCTGAGCGCAGGTTCACGTCAAAGTCGGGGAACTCCTCGGCGGCCAGTTTGGAGGCGGAGTACACCGAAGCCCCCGCCTCGTTGACCATCATATAGGTGACGCCGCAGTTGAGCTTTCCAATCATCTCCACCGCCATCTGCTCGGTCTCCCGGCTGGCGGTGCCGTTGCCAATGGCGATGTGCTGCACGTGGTGCTTTTTGACCAGGGCGGAGAGCTTGGCAATGGCCTCCTGCTTGCCCCGCTCCCCGTGGGTAGGATAGACCACGGTGGTGTCCAGCACCTTACCCGTGGGGTCGATGACCGCCACCTTGCACCCCATGCGGTAGCCGGGGTCCAGACCCATGGTCACATGGCCCTTCACCGGGGGCTGCATCAGCAGGGGCTTGAGGTTTAGCGCAAACTGGCCGATGGCCCCCTCCGAGGCCCTCTCGGTGAGGTCGCTGCGCACCTCCCGCTCCAGCGAGGGAGCAATGAGGCGGCGGTAGGCGTCCTCCGCAGCCGCTTTCACAAAGGCCATGGCGGGGGTGCCCGGGTGCACCACCTGGCGGCGCACCGCCACCAGGGCCTCCTCCTCGTCCATGTCCACGGACACCTTCAAGATGTCCTCCCGCTCCCCCCGGTTGATGGCCAGCACCTGGTGGCCCATCACCTTGTTGACGGGGGCGGAGAACTCATAATAGAGGCGGTAAACGGTGTCCTCTGGCTCCTTGGCGGCGGCTTTGGACACCAGCATGGCCTTTTTGCCGTAGAGGGTGCGCAGGGTCTTGCGGATGTCCGCATCGTCGGAAATCCACTCCGCCACGATATCAGACGCCCCTTGCAGGGCTGCGGCCACGTCCTCCACCCCCAAGTCCGGGTTGATAAAGTCCTGGGCCAAGGTCTCGGGGGCGGGACAATCCCGCTTCTGGTCATAGAGGGTCTGTGCCAGAGGCTCCAGCCCCTTCTCCTTGGCCATGGTGGCACGGGTGCGCCGCTTCTGCTGATAGGGGCGGTACAGGTCCTCCACCTCCGCCAAAGTCTGGGCGGCGTCGATGGCCTGGGCCAGCTCGTCGGTGAGCTTGCCCTGGTTCTCAATGGCGGTTTTCACCTCCTGGCGCCGCTTATCCAGCCCCCGCAGGTATTGCAGACGGTCGGCCAGCTGGCGGATGAGCTGGTCATCCATGCCGCCGTGCATCTCTTTCCGGTACCGGGCGATGAAGGGGACGGTGTTCCCCTCGTCCAGAAGGTTGATGACGTTTTCCACATGCTTGGCCGGGACAGAAAACTCCTGGGCCAGGCGTTGAATGATGGCTTCCACTTGTGTCTCGCTCCTTTACTCCAAACCGCTCTCCCGGCTGACCCAGTCCATACACCAGGCCACCATCCGGTCACAGTGGCATTTTCTCTCCTCGCCCCGCTCCACAGCGCCTTTCAGCAGCTGGGCACAGTGGACATCTCCATGGGCCGCTCGGAACTCCCGCAGCAGCTCCACCCGCTTCTCCTGGGGCATCCCCAGGCCACCCATGGCCACAAAGGCCCCGGAAATGGCGCCGCACACGGCGCCGCAGCCCATGCCCGTCCCGAAATTCAGGGTCAGGGCGTTGGCCTGCTCTTCTGTAAGCCCCATGTCCCCGGCAAAGGGGATGAGCACCGCCTGGGCGCAGTTGTAGTGCACCTGGGGGTGTGCCCGCAGGGCCTTGCTATGTTCTTTTCTCGTCATGGTTTGTACGCTCCATTTCGGATGAATTAATGAAAAATTTCCGGGTTGTCCCGGAACATGTGCTCCACTCTCCGGCGCAGGGGCTGGTGCTCCGGCCTGGAGAGCTCTCCATCCCCCTCCACCAGGGTCTGGGCGGCCTGGCGGGCCTGATTCAAAAGCTCCAGGTCGGAGGCGAAGTCCGCCACCTTCAGCTGGGGCAGGCCGTGCTGCCGCTGGCCGAAGAAGTCGCCGGGGCCCCGCAGCCGCAGGTCCTCCTGGGCAATCTGGAACCCGTCGGTGGTCTGGGTGAGCACCCGCAGCCGCTGGCGGGCGGTGTCGCTGCGGCTGGCGGTGACCAGCACACAGAAGCTCTCGTGCTTACCTCGTCCCACCCGGCCCCGGAGCTGGTGGAGCTGGGAGAGGCCGAAGCGGTCGGCGTTCTCCACAATCATCAAGGTGGCGTTGGGCACATCCACTCCCACCTCAATGACGGTGGTGGACACCAGTATCTGCACCTCTCCCGAGGCAAAGGCGGACATGATGGCCTCTTTCTCCTTGGCCTTCATCTTGCCGTGGACAAAGCCCACGGTCAAATCGGGGAACACCTGCTCTTGCAGGTGTTTGGCGTAGGTGGTCACCGCCTTCAAATCCATGGCGGGGGAAAGGGCCTCTCCCCCCTCCTCCCCCTGGGACTCCTCCACGGCGGGGCACACCAGATACACCTGCCTGCCCTGCCCCACCTGGGTACGGACAAAGCCGTACATCCGCTGCCGTTTGTCCTCCCCCACCACATAGGTGGCCACGGGGGTGCGGCCAGGGGGCAGCTCGTCAATGATGGATACCTCCATATCCCCGTAGATCATCAGGGCCAGGGTGCGGGGAATGGGGGTGGCGGACATCACCAGCACATGGGGTGGAATTTCGCCCCCCTTGGCCGCCAGCGCCCCCCGCTGGGCCACGCCAAAGCGGTGCTGCTCGTCGGCAATCACCAGGCCCAACTTGTGATAGGTCACGGGCTGGGAGAAGAGGGCGTGGGTGCCCACCAGCACCTGAATGTCACCCCGCTCCAGCTCCTGGAGCAGCTTTTTCCGTGCCGCCCCCTTCACCGACCCGGTGAGCAGAGCCACCTTCACCCCCACCGGCTCCAGGATGGAGGACAGGGTGCGGCAGTGCTGCTCGGCCAACAGCTCGGTGGGAGCCATGAGGGCGCACTGCAGCCCGCTGAGGGCGGCACACCACGCCCCGTAGGCGGCCACCGCCGTCTTACCGGAGCCCACGTCTCCCTGTACCAGGCGGTTCATGCTCCGCCCCGAGGTGACGTCGTGGAAGATGTCTTCCATGGCTCTCGTCTGGGCCCCGGTGGGGGTGAAGGGCAGGAGGGCGCAGAACTGCTCCGGGGTGTGTTGACCCAACACCAGCCCCTCCCCCTGCTGCCGCCGCCCTTTCAGCATGGCCAGGCCGCAGGTGAGGGTCATAAGTTCTTCAAAGATGAGCCGCTTCCGGGCGCTGGCCAGCCCCTCGAAATTCTGGGGGAAGTGGATGTTCTGTAGAGCAAACTCCTGCTGGCACAGGCCGTACTCCCGCCGCACCCAGGTGGGGAGCACCTCCTCCACCGTGGGGGCCACCTGGTCCACCGCCAGCTGGGCTAAGCTCACCATCAGGGCGTTGTGGATGCCCGCCGTCAGGGGGTAGACCGGGACGATGCGCCCGGTATAGCGCTCCTCCCCCTCTTTCTCAAAGAGGGGGTTGACCATGGCAAGCCCTCTGCCCTGCCGCTCCACGCGCCCGTAAAAAATATACTGGTCCCCGGGGGAAAAGGCCCGGCGGAGGTAGCTCTGGTGAAAAAAAGTCAGGTGCAGTGTCCCGGTCTCATCCACGCACCGCACCTTCACCAGCTCCACGCCGCTCCTTGCCCGGGACAGCTGGGGGTCCTGGGCCACCATGGCCTTCACACAGCAGGTCATCCCTTCGGGAGCCTCCCGCACCGTGTACATCTTCCTGCGGTCCTCATACCGCAGTGGGAAGTGCCACAGCACATCCCCCAGCCGCTCCAGGCCCAGCTTGGCCAGCTTGCCGCTGCGCACCGGACCCACCCCGGACAGAGCGGACAGGGCCACATTGACCTCTTTGTTTCCCACCTTCACCACCTCCTGGACAACACCTGCCGCTTGCGCGGCATATGGGATACATTGTATCACACTTCCCCTCGGATGAACACCCCCAACTCCCGGCCATTTGTCCGCAGGACGTGGACTCTTGTGTGTTTACCACAACTTCTTTGCCGAGATAAAGCATTTCATGTCAGAAATGCCAAGTTTATTTTTTCACATAGGTTCTCCGTTGCAAAAGGGAAAAACAACCTCTATAATGTACCTTATCATCCAATATGTTTCAAGGATAAGGAGGTAGGACAGTGGCACAACAATTCTCCAAGGTGCTCGCCGCCAACCGGGGCGAGATCGCCATCCGCATCTTCCGCGCCTGTCACGACTTAGGGCTGCACACGGTGGCCATGTACTCCAACGAGGATACCAATTCCATGTTCCGCATCAAGGCCGACGAGGCCTATCTCATTGGGGAGAACCAGTCCCCCTTAGGGGCCTATCTGGACATCCCCGCCATCATCGACCTGGCCAAGCGCCGGGGCGTCACCGCCATCCACCCCGGCTACGGCTTTTTGTCCGAAAACGCCGACTTTGCCCGGGCCTGTGAGGCAAACGGCATCAAGTTCATCGGCCCGCCCTCCCAGGTGCTGGCCCAAATGGGTGACAAGCTGGCGGCGAAGGCCACCGCCATCGCCTGCAACGTACCCATCATCCCCGGCTCCACCCAGCCCTTGAAGGACGCCGACGAGGCGGTGGAGAAGGCCCTGAGCTATGGCTTTCCCATCATCCTCAAGGCCGCCGCCGGTGGCGGCGGACGTGGTATGCGCCGCTGCGACAGCGAGGAGGACGTGCGCCGGGAGTTTGAGCTGGTGAAAAACGAGGCCCGCAAGGCCTTCGGCAACGAGGACATCTTCATCGAGAAGTTCCTGGTGGAGCCCAAGCACATCGAGGTACAGATTCTGGCCGACGAGCACGGCAACGTGGTGCACCTGGGCGAGCGAGACTGCTCCCTCCAGCGCCGCTATCAGAAGGTGGTGGAGTACGCCCCCGCCTGGTCGGTGCCCCAGGCCACTGTGGAGGCCCTGCGGGCGGACGCCGTGAAGATCGCCAAACACGTGGGCTACGTCAACGCCGGCACCGTGGAGTTCCTGGTGGACGGCAAGACCGGCCAGCACTACTTCATTGAGATGAATCCCCGCATCCAGGTGGAGCACACCGTCACCGAGATGGTCACCGGCGTGGACCTGGTACGGGCTCAGATCCTCATTGCCGAGGGTCACCCCCTCTCCCACCCCGCCATTGGTTTGGCCCGCCAGGAGGACCTGCGCATCTACGGCTACTCCATCCAGTGCCGGGTCACCACCGAGGACCCCTCCAACAACTTCGCCCCCGACACCGGCAAAATCTCCGCCTACCGCTCCAGCGGCGGCTTTGGGGTGCGTCTGGACGGCGGCAACGCTGCGGCCGGGGCGGTGGTCTCCCCCTACTATGACTCTCTGCTGGTGAAGGTCACCACTTGGGACAACACCTTTGAGGGCGCCTGCCGCCGGGCCACCCGTGCGGTGAACGAGGAGCACGTGCGAGGCGTGAAGACCAACATCCCCTTTGTCACCAACATTCTCAACCACCCTGCTTTCCTGGCCGGGGCCTGTCACACCAAGTTCATCGACGACACCCCCGAGCTGTTTGAGATTGAAAACAGCCGGGACCGGGCCACCAAGGTCTTGAAGTACATCGCCCAAATCCAGGTGGACAACCCGGACACCGAGCGCAAGCAGTACCACAAGCCCCGCTTCCCCACCCCCACCGGAAAGCCCCTGAACGGCCTCAAGGCACTGCTGGACGAAAAGGGCCCCGAGGCGGTGAAGGAGTGGGTGCTGAACCAGAAGAAGCTGCTCATCACCGACACCACCATGCGGGACGCCCACCAGTCCCTGCTGTCCACCCGGATGCGTACCCGTGACATGCTCCACGGGGCGGACGGCACCGCGGAGATTCTCCAGGACTGCTTCTCCCTGGAGATGTGGGGCGGGGCCACCTTCGACACCGCCTACCGCTTCCTCCACGAGTCCCCCTGGGACCGCCTGGAGCAGCTGCGGGAGAAGATTCCAAACATCCCCTTCCAGATGCTGCTGCGTGGCTCCAACATGGTGGGCTACGCCAACTTCCCCGACAACCTGGTACGGGAGTTTGTGCGGGAGGCCGCCCGGGAGGGCATTGACATCTTCCGGGTCTTCGACTCTCTCAACTGGATTCCCGGCATGGAGGTGGCCATGGAGGAGGTCCTGCGCCAGAACAAGGTGCTGGAAGCCACCATGTGCTATACCGGGGACATCCTGGACCCCAAGCGGGACAAGTATACCTTAAAATACTATGTGGATATGGCCAAGGAGCTGGAGCGCCGGGGCGCCCACACCCTGTGCATTAAGGACATGTCCGGTCTGCTCAAGCCCTACGCCGCCAAGAAGCTGATCTCCACCCTCAAGCAGGAGGTGGGCCTGCCCATCCACCTGCACACCCACGACACCACTGGAAACCAGGTGGCCACCTACCTGATGGCTGCCGAGGCCGGGGTGGACATTGTGGACTGCGCCACCGCCTCCCTGTCCAGCCTCACCAGCCAGCCCTCCCTGTCCGCCGTGGTGGCAGCCCTGGAAGGCCAGGAGCGAGACACCGGGCTGGACCTGCGGGAGATTCAGCGGCTGGACAACTACTGGGCGGACGTGCGTCTGCGCTATGCCAGCTTTGACGAGGGTTTGAAGAGCCCCACCACCGACATCTACCGCTACGAGATTCCCGGCGGCCAGTACACCAACCTGTATCCCCAGGTGGTATCTTTAGGGTTAGGCTCCCGGTTTGACGAGGTCAAGGAGATGTACAAGACCGTCAACGACATGCTGGGCGATCTGGTGAAGGTGACCCCCTCCTCCAAGATGGTGGGCGACCTGGCCATCTTCATGGTGCAAAACGACCTGACCCCGGACAACATCATTGAGCGGGGCAAGAGCCTGTCCTTCCCCGACTCGGTGGTCAGCTACTTCAAGGGCATGATGGGCCAGCCCGCCTGGGGCTTCCAGCCGGAGGGCCTCCAGGAAGTGGTGCTCAAGGGCGAGAAGCCCATCACCTGCCGCCCCGGTCAGCTGCTGCCCCCCGTGGACCTGGAGGCCGTGCGGGAGGAGATGACCCGGTTCATGGAGCCCGAGCACATCACCACCCGGGGCATCCTCTCCTATTGCCTGTTCCCCAAGGTGTACGAGGACTACCGCCGCCACCGCCAGGAGTACGGCTACATCACCCGCATGAGCAGCCACGTGTTCTTCAACGGCATGGCCATCGGTGAGACCAACAAGATCAACATCGAGGACGGCAAGACCCTGGTCATCAAGTACCTGGGGTTGGGCGACCAGAACGACGACGGCACCCGCACCGTCAACTTCGAGCTCAACGGCACCCGCCGCGAGGTGGCCGTGCCGGACAAGCGGGCGGAAGTGAAGGGCAAAGTCGTGGTCATGGCAGACCCCGCCGACAAGAGCCAGGTGGGCTCCTCCATCCCCGGCATGGTGGCCAAGGTGGCCGTGAAGCCCGGCGACATTGTGGAGGAAAACCAGGTGCTGGCCGTCATCGAGGCCATGAAGATGGAGACCTCTGTGGTGGCCCGCATGGCTGGCGTGGTGGACCAGGTGCTCATCTCCGACGGCACCAGCGTCAAGGCCGGCGAGCTGCTGATGACCATCAAAGTCAAATAATATATTTCTCGAAAATGCCAGCATTTTCTCGAGGGGATGCAGCCCGCTGCATGCATAATTGGGTCAAAGGGCGACCCAATTCCACACTGGCGGGCTGAGATGTGTATTTTCCCATGCGCATGTCCTGGGAAAATACGTGATTTCAATTTATTTTCCCGCCTGCGGGCGGGAAAACTCTGCCGAGGGCTTTTATTCCTACAAAATCATCTGAACCGCTTATACAGATGTTGGCTTTTTGCCCGCCTATATGGAGGAGATTCCCCAGTCTGGAATCTCCTCCATCATTTTTCCATTCTCCGGTATAGGCCTCTCACCTCCTGTCCAAAATAGCCGTGGAGGTGTTATTATGAACCAGAAACCGAATTTATGGCAGCGAGCCGTGGAATTTGTCACGGGGAAAGGATTCTATCTTGCCGTGCTGGTGTGCGTGATGGTCATTGGCCTGTCCGCCTACTTCATGATTCAGAGCGTGCGCAGCAACCTGTCCAAAACGGCCGATCACCAGGCATCCAGCACCGCATCCATCACCGTCACTCCGGCCCCCAGGGCCACGGCCACGCCTCGCCCCACGCCGAAGCCCACGCCCACACCCGCTCCCACCCCTCAGCCTACCCCTGAGGCCACCGCCCAACCCACCAGCGCCTACTCCTGGCCGGTGAGCGGGACGGTGATCTCCTCCTTCTCGGTAGAGGCCCTGTCCTACAACGAGACCATGGGGGACTGGCGGACCCACGACGGCATTGACATCGCCTCTTCCCTGGGCACCCGGGTCCAGGCCACCGCCAAGGGCGTGGTCAGCGCCGTATATGAAGACGATGTGATGGGCGTCACCGTGGTGGTGGACCACGGCAATGAGCTGTTCAGCGTCTACTCCAACCTGGAGGAAAATCCCCCGGTGGCGGTGGGCGACACCGTGGCCTCGGACACCGTGGTGGGCGAAGTGGGAGAGACCTCTGTGGCGGAGAGTGGCAAACAGCCACACCTGCACTTTGCCATGTATCAGGGGGACGCCCCCATCAATCCCGAGGACTATTTGGGACAATAAGTAGATAGGGATGCACGGTGAATCACGCGTGCATCCCTATTTTTTCTTAGCTCTCCATATGTCGGCCCAGAAAAGCCGCTGCAATCTGGGCGGTCTTCTGCTCCGTCTCCCCCACCGGAACGTCCCCGTGGAGCAGCAGCACGCTGCCCAGCACGTCCCCGTGGCTGATGATGGGATACACCGCCTCCACCTGGTAGCGGCCGTCCCCCTCGGTGAGGGTGAGGCCCTCGCCGCTGCTGTAGTAAGGCTTGCGCTCCTCCATCACCTGGCCCAGCTCCGAGGACACGCCCCGCTCCACCAGCTCCTTCCGGGGCGCACCCCCGGCGGCGATGCAGCAGTCCCGGTCGGTGACTACCACCGGGACACTGGTGACCCGGTACATGGTCTCGCACAGCTCTCCGGCCAGCTCCGCCATGTCCTCCAGCTGGGAGTACTTGCGGAAGATGACGCTGCCCTCCCGGTCCGTATAGATCTCCAGGGGGTCGCCCTCCCGGATGCGCATGGTTCTGCGGATTTCCTTTGGTATGACTACACGACCCAGGTCGTCGATTCTTCTCACTATGCCCGTTGCTTTCATCCTTTGCCACTCCTCTGTATTTGAAAAGTCACAGGTGTCATGGGAAATTACCTGTTTTGTCAATTATTATGAGCATTTTCCAAATGGTTATACAGCCCAATTTCACGCCAAAGGAGCGGGGAACACACTGCCCAAATGGTGCGCTGATATGCAGAAAAAATTCTCCTTTCGCCCCCCGTTGACAACCCCTAAAATCGTGGTATGCTAAAATGATAGATTTTTCAAATGCGCATTTCTGCGCCTGCTCTGGCAGGAAAAAATTTTTCGAAAAAGCGCAGCCCATTCGTCAACTTTCTTCCACCGCTGCGCGTCTACACTGTCGAGCATGCACACAGCATCCATTGGGATTTTTATGTCATATTTTTTAACCTTGGAGGTACCTTCTATGAGCACTCAACCCCGACGCCACAGGAGACGGCGTCACCGCGCATCTCCCCTCACCATTCTCTTCTTTCTCGTTCTGGGCCTGGCCGCTCTGGCCATTGTGGTGACGGTGGTCACCCACCTCTTCGCCCCTTCCAATGACCAACCAGAGCCCACCCCGACGCCCACGGCCACCGTCTCGCCGGAGCCCACGCCCTCTCTGGCTCCCTCGGCCAGCCCCACCCAGTCCCTGCCCTATGACTTCTCCCAGCCGGTGCCGGAGTCCAGCGCTGTGGAAAAGAGCTATCTGGACGACGCCGTGTTCATCGGGGACTCCCGCACCGAAGGACTGGTTCTGTATACGGGCCTGAGCAACGCCACAAGCTATGCCCAAAAGGGCCTCACGGTGGACACCGTCTTCACCGACCCCATTGTGGACCTAAACGGCCAGATGGTGACGGTGGTGGAGGCCATGAAACACACCCAGTTCTCCAAGGTGTATCTCATGTTTGGCATCAACGAGCTGGGCTGGGCCTATCCCAGTATTTTCATCGACAAGTTTACCCAGCTCATTGAGGAGATCCGGGCCATCAACCCCGACGCCGTCATCTACGTCCAGGAGATTCTCCCTGTGTCTCAGAAGGTGTCCGAGACCCACAGCTATATCTCCAACGAGAAGATTCAGGAGTTCAACCAGCTGATTCTCAACATGACCCAGGAGCAGAAGGTCTATTACCTCCAGGTCTCCCGTGCCCTCATGGAGGACGACAACTTCTGTCTGCCTGAGGGCGCCTCCTCCGACGGCATCCACCTCACCCCCTCCTATTGCAAAAACTGGCTGGACTATCTGCTCTGCCACACCGTGAATCCCTGAGATTCGGCCACGTGGCAGTGGAAAGGAATCTGTTATGGCCACCTCAAAGAACTCGCCTCTGGTCTCCTTTATCCAGGAAAACCAGGAAAAGCTATATCGCATCGCCTATGCCCACGTGAAAAACCGGGACGCTGCCCTGGACCTGGTGCACACCTCCATTGTCAAGGCCCTGCAAAAGCAACACACCCTGCGCAATCAGGAGTGTGTGCGCACCTGGTTCTACCGCATTCTGGTCAATGAGTGCATGAGCTATTTCCGCAAACAGTCCCGGGTGGTGTATCTGGCAGACCTGGACGACAACCTCATGCCACCTCCCCCGGCCAACTACGGCCAGGAGGAGTATCTGGACCTGTATTCCGCCATTGACCATCTGCCCTCTCAGCTGAAAGCGGTGATCATTTTGCGGTATTTTGAGGATATGAAGCTGTCCACCATTGCGGAAATCACGTCCACCAATCTCAGCACCACAAAATCACGCCTGTACAAGGCCCTGAAGCTCTTAAAACTGGATTTGGGAGGTATGGAAGATGATCGATCACTCTCCGTATGACAACATGGAAATTCCTCCCCAGCTGTCCAGTGTTGTGGCGGATGCTCTGGCCTGCGGACAGGGAAAACGGCGGCACAAGCTGCGGCTCCTGCGCCTCATCGCCTGGGTGCCCGTGTCGGTGGCGGCCTGTCTGGTGCTCCTGCTCAACCTCTCCCCCACCTTCGCCCAGGGGGTGTGTAGCTTGCCCGTGGTGGGCGATGTGTGCCGGATTTTCGTCTTCCGGGAATACCACAGTGAGAACCAATTCCAGTATATCGACGCCGTCGTCCCTCAAATTGAAAACACGGGCAAGACGGAGCTGGAGCAGCGGGTCAACGAATACCTCCAGCAGCTCATCGAAAACTGCCTGGAGGAGAGCGAGACCCGGGCCAAGGAATACTACGACGCCTTTGTGGCCACCGGTGGAGACCCAGAGGAATTTCGCCCCGTGGGGGTCAACATCGACTATGATGTGAAGTATATCAGTCCCCAGTACGTCTCCCTCCACATCTCCCACTATGAGACCTCCTTTACCGCCTACCAGACGGACTACTACTACACGGTAGACCTGGATGGAGAGCAGGTGCTCACCCTGAAAGACTGGTTCGGGGACGACTACCAGCAGATTGTGGCCGACAGCATCCGAGCCTCCATCTCCCAGTGGTCCCAGGAGCAACAGCAGCAGCTGCTTCCCAATCTGGACCTGGAATCCCTCATCACGGAAGACCGCAGCTTCTACCTCAATGAACAGGGGCAGGTGGTGGTGGTCTTTGACAAATATGAGCTGGCCTGCGGCGCCGCCGGGCGGCCGGAATTCGTCATCACCCAATAAAAAATCCCCCCGGCGTAGCCGAGGGAACGAGAGAATGAG
>NZ_SJOS01000045.1:0-20199 GCF_012027765.1 Pseudoflavonifractor sp. SW1122
GTCTACAGGGGCGCACCGCCTGTGGCCGTATCGTATTTACCGCCGAGGACGCCAAGGAGTGGGCCAACCGTGGTGAGCCCGTGATTTTGGTCCGTCTGGAGACCAGCCCCGAGGACATCGAAGGCATGGCCGCCTCCCAGGGCATTCTCACCGTCCGTGGCGGCATGACCTCCCACGCCGCCGTGGTGGCCCGTGGCATGGGCACCTGCTGCGTCTCTGGCTGTGGCGCCATTAAGATGGACGAGGCCAATCGTCAGTTTGAACTGGCTGGCCGTGTCTACAAGGAAGGCGACTGGCTGAGCCTGGACGGCTCCACCGGTAACATCTACGGCCAGCCTCTGCCCACTGTGGACGCCTCCATCGGCGGCGAGTTCGGGCGCATTATGGCATGGGCCGACAAGTATCGCAGTCTACAGGTGCGCACCAACGCCGACAACCCCAGAGACGCCCGTCAGGCCATGAAGTTTGGCGCCCAGGGCATCGGCCTGTGCCGTACCGAGCACATGTTCTTTGAGGGTGAGCGCATCTTGGCCATCCGGGAAATGATCTGCTCGGACACCACCGAGCAGCGGGAAAAGGCTCTGGCCAAGCTGGAGCCCATGCAGCAGGGCGACTTTGAGGCCATGTACGAGGCCATGGAGGGCAACCCCATCACCATCCGCTTCCTGGATCCCCCCCTCCACGAGTTCGTCCCCACCGACGAGCCGGACATCCAGCAGCTGGCCAACGCCATGTTCATGAGCGTGGCCGACGTCAAAGCCATCATCGCCAGCCTCCACGAGTTCAACCCCATGATGGGTCACCGTGGCTGCCGTCTGGCTGTCACCTATCCTGAGATCGCCCGGATGCAGACCCGCGCCGTCATCAAGGCCGCTCTGAACGTCCAGGCCAGACATCCCGAATGGACCATCGTGCCTGAGATTATGATCCCCCTGGTGGGCGAGGTCAAGGAGCTTGCCTACGTCAAGAGCGTCGTGGTGGAGACCGCCGACCAGCTCATCCGTGAGTCCGGCACCAACCTGGAGTACAAGGTGGGCACCATGATCGAGATCCCCAGAGCCGCCCTCACTGCCGACGAGATCGCCAAGGAGGCCGACTTCTTCTCCTTCGGTACCAACGACCTGACCCAGATGACCTTCGGCTTCTCCCGTGACGACGCCGGAAAGTTCCTGGAGTCCTACTACGACAAGAAGATTTACGAGTTCGATCCCTTCCAGCGCCTGGATCAAGTTGGTGTTGGCCGCCTGGTGGAGATGGCTGCCACTCTGGGCCGCAAGACCAAGCCCGGTCTGAAGCTGGGCGTGTGCGGCGAGCACGGCGGCGAGGCCTCCTCGGTGCAGTTCTTCCACAACGTGGGTCTGGACTATGTGTCTTGCTCCCCCTTCCGGGTGCCTATTGCCCGGCTGGCTGCGGCACAGGCGGCTATTAGACAACCCCGTGCAATGGACAAGTAAGCATATAACACTACTCTTTATCATATCCGCGCGAACAGGCGCATTGCCCTATGGCAGTGCGTCTGTTCTTTTGCCTTTTTCTCAATCATAGGTACACTTCAACAAACAAATCGTTCCAACTACTTCTGCGGAACTGGGGTGGAAGCTCATTTTCCTTGCGATATTGTCGAGCCATCTCAAAATCGATGGTAAAAGACAGCACCGGAGGGGATTCTGGATGGAGAAAGTCATAACGTCCTCGCTCCTGGATTTCTCCAAAATTCAGCTTCCAGCGATAGTGGTAGTCCTCCACCGGTGTCACCACCTCTACAAACTCTTCCACCAGCTCGTCGGAAATCTTTGGCGTTGATACATCCACCACTTGAGCGAGCTTCTTTTTGATCTGAGTCAGATCTAACTTAGGTGCTCCCCCACCTTCAACCGACGCATGTTCCAGCTGTCCTTGGAGCTTCTCCCGCTCTGCGGCAGTCTGAGCGTATAGGCGTATAGGTTTTGGTATTGCTCTCGCGTCAGTTCCCCATCCGCCCTCATTTGCCCCAAACTTAACATACCCTTGCGGAGATACCCCAGCTGATAGCAGAACAGATGATTTCGAGGATTAAAGACAAAGTCGGCGCTGTAACCCGGATAGTGACGCTCCAAATAGCGGAACATCTCTGCATAGGCACGGCGATCACGGGACAGACCCACAAGCATCTCCAAATATCGCTCCTCGGGCAAAACCAGAAATGTGAACAAGCCAATCAATTGCTCCCCCAGATACACGCCTAGGGCGCAGTGCTGATCTGGATGTTCCACACACTGAACCAGGTTTGTTTGGAATTGTTCCTCATTGGAGAGCATGGGGTCTGAAAAATGGGCATCCCCATGAAAGCCCCTGGCAAATTCCATGCACTCGTCCATAGTGCGGATGCTTCGTATCACGGGGCCTGTTTTTCTCTTGTCCCTGCCAATCTCAATGGGTGTGTTCATGGTGCGGTACTCCTCAGTCTTCTACACGAAATCGAAAGGTCACAGAATTCTGCCAGCTCTCCTCATTGCTCAGGTCCTCCCCCACCACACGACCCCCACAGCGATGATAAAAGGTCATGGCATGCACATTGTCCGGCTGGCATGCACAAGTGAAGGTAGAGACTCCCAGTGTCTGAAATACCTCTCGGATAAAGGCAAATGCACGGCGTCCTATTCCCTGCTGTTGGTACTCCTGCCGAAGGTATAGGGAGAGTAAGTGGGTAGGCTCAGATATGCGCAGGGTGATATAGCCAATGGGATGGTCTTCAAGTGCTATGAGATAAACCGCATAAGCCGGGCTTTTAATACGCTGGGCATCCTTTTGGGTATGCCATGCATAGTCAAATTGGTCGATCATGTCGTCAGGATAGATGCCCCGGTATGTGGTAGCCCAAATTTCTTGACGCAGTTTGGCTATGACCGTAGCGTCTTCCTCCTGTGCTCTGCGAAACACAGCGGTGGATTGCATAACCATCCCTCCTCGTCTCTCCATGGTTTCCACTATTTTATCAGACTCTCCCTTTCTACACAAGGTATCTCATACAAATGTTCTATACGCAAAAGACCGCAGGCTGTGCTCTTGGACTGGGCACAGCCTGCGGCCTTTTATTTAATTTCTTGCTCCAAGGCATCAAATTCCGGCGTGGAGAAAAACTCGCCCAAAGTAATGTCTAAACCATCACACAGCTTTTTGATGGTAACAGTTCCAGGATTCTTGCTTTCCCCATTTAGAATGCTTTTCACGGTCGCCTGAGAAACTCCCGCCAAGTTGCTCAAACCATTGGGCGTAATATCACGCTCCTTGCACAACTGGCGAATCCGAAAAACAATCACTTCCCGTGTGTCCATACAACTCTCCTCAGTGACATATCGTCCCGTCTATGATATGTCATTCGGAGTTTTATCATTAGTGATACTTCACTAATTTCAAAAATTATGTTATATTAGTGATATATCATTATGCAGTACAAAGAGGGGTAGTACATATGCTTAAATACACATGCTGTTTCACAGGTCACCGTCCCCAGTCCTTCCCATGGGGCTACAACGAAGAGGACCCCCGATGCGTCAACCTGAAACACCGACTCAAAGGAGAAATCCTATGCGCCATCCATGACCACGACATCCACTATTTTTTGTCCGGTATGGCCCAAGGGGTGGACACCTGGGCCGCTGAGATGGTGCTGGAACTGCAACGGGACTACTCCATCTCTCTGGAGTGCGTTCTGCCCTGCCGGGACCAGGCCAGCCACTGGCCTTATGAGAGCCGCCGCCGATATCGCTCCATCCTCCAGCGGTGTAACCAGGTCACTTTGCTCCAATCCCAGTACAGTCAGGATTGTTTCCAACGCCGCAATCAATACATGATCGACCGCAGCGGATTGGTCATTGCCGTATGGAACGGAACTCCCAGCGGAACCGGAAACACGGTACGGTACGCCAAAGCCAAGGGCAAGCTGGTATATACGCTCACACCATGATTTTGTGCAAAGCCCCCGGACGTGCTGTCCGGGGGCTTTCCTCATTGCTCTTGTTTTTGATAATACTGGGCTTGGGCCTGCCACAGCTGGGCGTACATGCCCTCTGCCTCCACCAGATGCTGGTGGCTGCCCTGCTGGACGATGTGGCCGTGGTCAAAGACCACGATGTCGTCGCAGAACTTGCAGGAGGAGAGACGGTGGCTGATATACACCGCCGTCTTATCCCCGGCGATCTGGTCGAACTTGGAGTACACCTCCGCCTCCGCAATGGGGTCCAGGGCGGCGGTGGGTTCGTCCAGGATGATAAAGGGTGCATCCTTGTAAAGGGCCCGGGCAATGGCGATCTTTTGGGCCTCGCCTCCGGAGACCTCCACCCCCTTCTTCTCCAGGTCCTTGTAGAGATAGGTGTCCAATCCCTGGTCCATCTTCTCTACCCGGTCCATGACCCCCGCCTGGGTGAGGCACTGGGCCACCCGCTCCCGGTCGTACTGGGTGCGTCCCGCCACATTCTGCCCCAAGGGCAGAGCCAGCAGGTGGAAGTCCTGGAATACCACTGAGAACAGGGCGATATAGTCGGGGTACTGGTATTTGCGGATGTCGATGCCGTTTAACAGGATTTCTCCCTCAGTGGGGTCGTAGAGACGGCACAGGAGCTTGATGAAGGTGGACTTGCCGCTGCCATTCTCCCCCACCACGGCCAGGCGGCTGCCCACCTGGAATTTCAGGTTCACATGGCGCAGGGCCCAGGCCTCACTGTCCGGGTAGCGGAAAGACACGTCCCGGAACTCCACCTGATAGTTGCGGTCGGAGCGTTTTTCTGTGGTGAGAGAGCCCTGGTACATCTGGTTTTCCACATCTAGGAATTCCAGACTTACCGACAGATACCGGGCGTTGCACTGGAGTTCCCCCAAGGTCTCCATCAGGCCAGCCACTCCGGCAAACAACGTCGTTACGGCACCCACATACTGGGTGATACCGTCTACCCCAAAGGCACCCGCCCAGGCTTTCAGGCACACATACAGGTAGACTACACCGGTGAGCAGGGCGGAAATGCCCTTGCCAGCTGCCGCCCATAGTCCCATGGGTCCTCTGCCCCACCGAGCCATTTGGGAATCCGTAGAGAAGGTGCCATGCTGCAAAAGATAAACCTGGCACACGTTGGGCTGTTGCTCATAGATACGCATATCCAGAGATCGTCTGGAGTGATTACAGTCAAAGCCAAATCGAGAAAAGATGCGGTTCCCCAGCCGCATTTCCTCTCCATTCATACCCCAGTAGGCATTGCTGCGGTTGGCACACACCGGAGAGAGGAAGGCCACCCCCAGCATCGCCGCCACCATGGCCACCAAGCACAGAGGATGATTCAAAAACGCCAGATTGTGGGTGGTGGGAATTTGTCGGGCCACCAATCCCACCGACAATATAGCCCCCACCACAACCTGCAAGGCATAGGTCAGGCCATCGGAGAAATATTTTAGAAGGTTGCACATGCCCCATCCGCCCCAGCGGAAATTCTGCCAAACTTGCTCGTACAAATCGTAAATTTCTTTTTTCTGAATAAGGGCATAGTCCAGGTCCATCATCTTATCCATATTCAGCTTATCATCCCAGACATAGGCCTGCTCCTTCTCCCAAGTGACCCAACGAGAAAGGGCCCCTCCCAGAAGTAACAAGCCAGCGGTAACGCCCAACAATAGGCCCACCCACCATGTCAACACCTGAGGGTCCCGTCCTTGGGACAGCTCTCCGATGATGCGGGCGGAAAAATAAATGGTGGTATACGGAGTCACCGCCTTGACCACCGACGACAGAGCCATGGATACCAGGAGTGTGGGGCGCAGCTTCCACCAGATGCGCCACCCTCGCAGGGTCAGGCGCAGGCTTTCTCCCCAAGACTTATTTTTCTCCATCAAAACTCCCCTCCTTCCTGGTAATATCGGCTCTGCACCTCAAAGAGTCTGGCGTACCCGCCGCCCAAATCCAGCAGGGACTGATGGGTGCCCTCCTCTGCAATGCGCCCCTGTTCCATATACAAAATACGATCACAGAACCGGGTGGAGGCCAGACGGTGGGAGATGAACAGGGAGCTTTTCCCTTGAGTCATGGAATTGTATTTCATGTAGATGTCGTGCTCGGCCAGGGGGTCCAAAGCTGCCGTGGGCTCGTCCAGCACCACCACCGGGGCGTCCCGGTACAGGGCCCGGGCCAGCATCAGCCGCTGCATCTGTCCTCCGGACAGCTCCACCCCATCTTCAAAGACATTGCGGGTCACGGGGGTGTCCATCCCCCGGGGCAGAGCTTCCACCGCCTGGGTCAGCCCCGCCTGCTCCAGGCACTTCGCCACCCGCTCCCGGTCGATGTCCTCCACACGCTGGGCCACATTCACCGCCACGCTGGTGTCCAGCACAGAAAACTCCTGGAACACCGCAGAAAACAGGTGGTAGTATTCTCTGCGGTTGTAGGTGCGGATGTCCACCCCGTTGAGGCGAACACTCCCCTGGGTGGGGTCCAGGAAGCCGCACAGCAGCTTGACCAAGGTGGTCTTACCCGCTCCATTGAGGCCCACAATGGCCACCTTTTCCCCGGGATGAAGAGTAAAAGACAGGTCGGTGATGGTGTCCTTCTCGGCCCCGGGATAGCGGTAGGACACATGGTCCAGCAGAATCTCGCACTCCTTCAAACCTTGGGGCAGCGGCGCTCCCTCCTCAAATGCAAAGGGCTCTGGCCACTCCAAAAACTCCCGCAGGGTGGACAGCTCCAGACTCTGGCGATGGAGGGTGGAGAACTGCTCCATAATGCCCTTCACCCACTGAGTAAAACCGCTGATGGCAGCAAAGTACAACAAGAACTGGGAGGCGGGCAGTCCCTGGGTCAAGGTCAGCCAGATGAGATAAGCATAGGCCCCCCCGTTGCGCAGCAGGGTGAGCAAAGCATCCACCACATAGACCAAAAAGTACACCCGCTCCCGCCGGGTCAAAAAGGCCTGGTAGGCGCGCATGGCACTTCCCCACACCTCGTCCAGCCAGGGTCGCAAGCCGAATATCCGAATATCCTGGGCATATTCCCGCTTGGTTGCCACATCTTTGGCATAATTAATGGTTTTCAGGCTGGCCGCCCGCTCCTCCCGGTGGCGATAGCCCCAGCCCTCCAAGTGCTGGCTGACCATAAATCCCACTGCTGTGGTGAGCACCACCAGAGTCACCATCCAGCCGTTGAGACCTGAGAGCAACAGCAGATACACCACAAACCCCAGCACATTGGTCAAAATATCCGTCCAGGTAGTCCAGATGGCCTCCGCTGCATCCGCATTGCCGTCAGTGGTGCGATAGGCCAAATTTTCATACTGTCTGAATTTGGTGTCCAATAGGTTTACATAGGACGTTCCCGTCACCTTACGGGAAACCCTACCCACAATGACCTCCCGTACCTCCACTCTACCAAAGACAGCATTGGTGTTGAAGTAGCTCTTTCCACCCCACAGCAGCAACAGGGCCAGGGTAAACACCCCGATGGTGGCCAGCAGCTGAGAAAGCGGCACATGCCCCTCCACCTGGCCCAGCACCACGGGGACAAAGAGCATTTCCACTATGGTAGCCCCGGCGGTGGCCACCGCCAACAGCAGGCAGATGAGCAATACCGAGGGGCAGTTGTCCCACGCCGCCTTGACAAAGTAGGCGGTATTCTGCCACATATTGTATGTGGGCTTTTTCTTCTTCTCCTTCATGTTCTCACCTCACTGGTACCCTATCACAAAAATTCGCCCCCGGAGTGATCCGGGGACGAACGGCAAATCTGGGGTGCTGAATTGCACCTCACAGCTGTGGAATTAAAATCTCGGTGGTAAAGGCCCCCGCCTCACTGTTGCGGCTGAGGTAGCCGTCCAGGCGCTCCACAATGTCATCCATGCGCACCAATCCGAAGCCGTGGCCCTCCCCCTTGGTGGTGCGAAAGCCCTTGCCCACCTTGGAAAGCTTGCCCGTGGCAGTGAAGTTGGTAAAGGAGATGTAGAGCTGGGTGCCCTTCATGTCCATATACACCCGGATGAGCCGCTCCTGGGGGGGCAGAGCCAGGCTGGCCTCCATGGCGTTGTCAAAGAGGTTGCCCAGGATGACGCACAGGTCCAGCTCGGACATGGTGAGTTTCACCGGGATGTGGGCGTCCACATGCACTGGGATGTCCCGGGCCTTGGCCAGAGAAATCTTACTGTTCAAAATGGCGTCTGCCATGGCGTTACCCGTCTTCACCACCGTGTCCACGGTGTTCAGGTCCGTGTCCAGCAGATCCAGATAGGACCGGATGGCCTCCAAATCCCCCTGGGCGGCGTAGGCCTTCATGGTCTGGATGTGGTTGCGGTAGTCGTGCCGCCAGCCCCGCATCTGCCGGTACATGTTCTCCACCTCTTGGTAGTGGGTGTCCAGCAGCTCCCGCTGGTAGTTCTCCATCTTCTCATTCACCCGTTTGGATAGAAAACCCATGGTGACCTCCTCAACTGTGGGCGATGATGGCCCGGTTCAGCCCCTCATAGGCGCCCCGGGGCAAGGGCAGCACGCTGCCGTCGGAGAGTACCACCTGGGTTTTGGTCACCCGGCGCACCACCTCCAGATTCACCACCATGGAGCGGCCCAGGCGGTGGAACCGCCCGTCCAGGGCCTCCTCCAGGCGGCTGAGGGTGGACTTGGTGGTATAGTCTCCCTTGGCGTGTACCGTCACATAGTTGCGGCACACCTCCAGGTAGCGAATCTCCCCCAGGGGAATGCGCACCATCTCGCCCCCCTGCTCCAGGGTCAGCGCCCGCTCCCGGCGGCGTACCTTGTCCACCGCCCGGTCCAGTACCGCCCGCAGCTTGTCCCCGTTTACAGGTTTGAGCAGGTAGTGGAGGGCTGCCACCTCGTACCCTTCGGCGATATAGTCGGAGTACCCGGTGATAAAGACGATCTGGACGTCCTGATTGTCCCGGCGAATCTCCTTGGCCATGGTCACTCCGTCCAACTGGCCCATCTCAATATCCAAGAGGAGGAGGTCGAACCGCTTTTCCTCAGCGTAGCGGAACAAAAAGCTCTCTGCCGACGGGAACCGCTCCACATGGAGGGCAAGGTCCCGCTCCTGGGCCCAGGCAGACAGAAAGGTCTCCACATAGGCGGCGTCGGTCTGGCTGTCGTCACAGATGCCCACCCGCAGTTCCATGTTCCATTCCCTCCTCTGGTTTTCTTACTGGTTCTTCTCGGTGCTGCGGAAGGCAAAGAACCGCTGTCCGGCGTAGTTGAGCACCACGAACAGGCCTGCGCCCACCAGCATGGTCAGGTTGCCCTGCATCTGCTGGCTCAGCGGCATACCGGACAGGACCACTGCCACCGCAGGCTTGGCAATGCCATAGGCCAGCACCCAGCACACAGCAATGCTCAGCACAAATCGGCCCACCACCTTCCAGCCTCGCTCGGCATTGCGGAAGGTAAAGTGTTTATTGAGGAAGTAGCTGACCACGCTGCCCACAATGTAGTTGGCGGCCGAGGACAGCCAGTAGCCCAGGTCTCCCCAGGTGTGCAGTCCGGCCAGGTTGTACAGGGCGAACATCACCCCGAACCCCACCGCCGTATTGAGAACGCCCACCATCAAAAAGCGGACAAAGGTCCCTTCAAACAGTTTCTTCACAAAATACGCTCCTTTGGTGCAAAAAAAGGGCAAGCACCGGGCTTGCCCCTTTTCTGACGTGATTGAGATTAGTCCAGAGTGGCCTTGACCGCCTTGGCCAGCTCACCCAGAGCAGCGCGGCTGGTGTCATCCAGAGCGGAACGGATGGTGACCACCTGGTCCATCACGGTGATGTTCTTCAGCTGGTCCAGAGCGGCCCGCATCTCCTTGGCGGCCAGAGGAGCCCAAGTGCCGTTCTCCACCAGAGCCACGGTGCGGTTCTGGAAGGCCTTGGTCTTCAGGCGATAGAGGAAGGTAGCCATGGGAGTGAAGACGAAGTTGTCATAGGTAGCAGCAGCCAGCACCAGGTTGGTGTACTGGAAGGCCTTGGCCACAGCCTTGGCCCAATCCTCACGGGTCAGGTCGATGGCTTCCACCTTCACACCCTCAGCTTTCAGCATCTCCACCAGCTCCAGAGCGGCCTTGGCGGTGTTGCCGTGGATGGAGGCATAAGCCACCAGCACGCCCTTCTCCTCGGGCTGATAGGTGCTCCACTGGGTGTACTTCTCCAGAGCCAGGCCGATGGCGTCTCCGGTGAGCACAGGACCATGGAGGGGAGCCACCACGGCGATGTCCAGACCGGCGGCCTTCTTCAGCAGGGCCTGCACCTGGGGGCCAAACTTGCCCACGATGTTCAGATAGTAGCGGCGGGCCTCTTCCACCCACTCAGTCTCGGGGTTGCCATCGCCAAAGCGTCCGAAGCCATCGGCGGAGAACAGCACCTTCTCCTTGGCCTCATAGGACACCATGGCCTCAGGCCAGTGCACCATGGGTGCCATAACGAAGGTGAGGCTGTGCTCGCCCAGCTCCACCACGTCGCCCTCCTTGACCACCACAGCCCGGTCGGTGTAATCCACACCAGTGAACTGCTTGAGCATGGGAAAGGTCTTGGCGTTGCCAATGAGCTTCATCTGGGGATAACGCTGAGCCACTTGGGCCACACTACCAGCGTGGTCGGGCTCCATGTGATGCACCACCAGGTAGTCGGGCTGACGATCGCCCAGCACCTCGTCCAGGTTGGCCAGCCACTCCTGGGTCTTGCGGGGGTCCACGGTGTCCAGAATGGCCACCTTCTCGTCCACGATCACATAGGAGTTGTAGGTAACGCCCTGGGGCACTACATACTGGCTTTCAAACAGGTCAATGTCGGGATCATAGCAGCCGACCCGATAAATAGATGTCGAATTGAGCAGTTGATTCACAGTGATCACACCTCTCTTTATATATCCCCACTATTTTACTATGAGTTGATACTACCGTCAAGGAACTTTTTCTACAATTTCACTTGATACGATTATTTCCAATTTGTAAATCCTTCCTTTCCCCACCCCTTCTTTCCTTGACTTTACAGATTGGGTCTGCTAGAATTTAATTGCAAAAATGATATTAGGGGTTTTTGTTTATGAGTTTTAAAATTATTGTCGATAGCTGCTGCGACCTCAGCCCCGAATTGCTCCGGTCCGGCATTTTCCATAGTGTTCCCCTGACCATATATGTGGGCGAGAACGAGTTCCGGGATGATGACACCTTGGTACCTCAGACCCTGGTGGATGCCATGGCCATGTGCCAGGAGGCCTCCCACACCGCCTGTCCCTCTCCGGCGGACTATCTGGATGCCTTTGAGGCGGTGGATGGAGACATTTATGTGGTCACCCTCTCCGCTCTGCTCTCCGGCTCCCACAACAGCGCATGGCAGGCCGCCCAGATGTTTGTGGAGGAGCACCCCGAGCGCAACATCCGGGTGTTTAACTCCTGCTCTGCCTCCTCTGGAGAAACCCTCATCGCTCTGAAAATCTCCGAACTGGCCTCTTCCGGCATGCCCTTTGCCCAAGTGGTGGCCCAGGTGGAAAAGTATATCACCGAGATGAACACCCTGTTCGTGCTGGAAAACCTGGACATGCTGCGCAAGGCCGGACGTTTGACCCGGGTGCAGTCTCTGGTCACTGGAGCGCTGCGGGTGAAGCTGGTGATGGGCTCCACCCCTCAGGGCGAGATCAAGAAGCACACCCAGGCCCTGTCCATCAAACAGGCGCTGAACAAGCTGGTGGACATTGTGGCCGCCGACGAAAATCACAAGGGCAAGCTGCTGTGCATTGCCCACTGCCTGTGCCGGGAGCGGGCGGAATACCTGCGCATGATGATTCTCAAGACCTGCGAGGTCTCCGACGTGCTCATCACAGAGACCCGGGGCATCAGCTCCTTCTACGCCAACAACGGCGGCGTGGTGGTGGCCTACTAATCCCCAGAAGAGAAAGGAGCGTTTCCCATGGAGCAGCCGTCCAAGCGTGACCAGCGGCGCGCCCTGTTCTTCCGCCGCTGGCTGTACTGGGTGCTCATCACCACCCTGGTGCTGTGTGTCATTGGATTGGGGGTCAATGTGGCGGAGTGGCTGGGGATTCTGTGACAGAACCCAACCTTTCATTTCCTATCCTATAAATAAAAATATCCCTGTGACTTGGATGTCACAGGGATTCTTTTTTGAAATGTAATGTAAAGAGAAAATAGAAATCCCGAACGCGTTTGCGTTCGGGATTTCTGGCGCGGAAGGAGGGATTTGAACCCTCGCGCGGCTTTGGACCGCCTACTCCCTTAGCAGGGGAGCCCCTTCGGCCTCTTGGGTACTTCCGCAGACCGAATAAAAAGAAGATATAAAATTGGCGGAGAGGGTGGGATTCGAACCCACGGCCCTTTCGAGTCACTAGTTTTCAAGACTAGCTCCTTAAACCACTCGGACACCTCTCCATGACGGAGCTTGCAGCCCAAATGCAAGAGTTATCTTACCATAGGGTTCCCATTCTGTCAAGACATTTTTCACAATTTCTTCCCCCTCTTTTTCCCCATCCTTTGTTCCTTGACAAACACGCTTTGTTCCGCTAAAATATCACCAAGTAAAAGGCGACGATGGGAAGAAGACACAGTCGAGATCCTTCAGAGAGCCGATGGGTGGTGCAAATCGGTGGATGTCCCTGTGTGTATACTGGACCCGGAGCTGCCGTCCTGAACCTCCATGCAGTAAGGGCGGACGGGTGATCCCGTTACAGGTCGAGGCCTTGTTGGAGGCCGTGAGCGCCCACGGGTGACCGTGGACGGAATTAGGGTGGTACCGCGTATTTTTACGCCCCTGACAGTTTGTGTCGGGGGCGTTTTTTTCATCCCCCGCATCGGAATAAAGGAGGAACTTCCCCATGAATTTGAAACCAGGCTTTCAGAAGTATATCCCCTTCCAGCCCCAGCCCATCACCAACCGCACCTGGCCGGACAAAGTGCTGACCCAGCCTCCTGTCTGGTGCTCGGTGGACCTGCGGGACGGAAACCAGGCCCTCATTGACCCCATGAACCTCCAGGAGAAGCTGGAATACTTCCACACCCTGCTGGACATTGGCGTCAAAGAAATTGAGATTGGCTTCCCCTCCGCCTCCGAGACCGAGTATGAGATCTGTCGGGAGCTCATCGAGGGCGGCCACATCCCCGACGACGTCACCATTCAGGTACTGGTGCAAGCCCGGGAACACCTCATCCGCCGCACCTTTGAGGCCATCCGTGGGGCCAAGAACGTGATTCTCCACTTCTATAACTCCACCTCTACCCTACAGCGCAAGGTGGTGTTCGGTATGGACTGCGACGGCATCACCAAGATCGCCACTGACGCCGCCGACCTCATCTATGAAATGGCTCAGCCCGTCATTGAGGGTGGAACCAACCTGCGCTTTGAGTACTCCCCCGAGTCCTTTATGGGCACCGAGATGGACTACGCCGTGGAAATCTGCGCCGCCGTGCTGGACCGCCTCCACGCCACCGCGGAGAACCCCGTCATTTTGAACCTGCCCACCACCGTGGAAAACTGCATGCCCAACCAGTTTGCCGACATGCTGGAGTACTTCATTCGCAACCTGCCCGGCCGGGAGCGGGCCATCATCTCCCTCCATCCCCACAACGACCGTGGCACCGGCGTGGCCACCACCGAGCTGGGCCTGCTGGCGGGCGCTGACCGCGTGGAGGCCACCCTCTTCGGCAACGGCGAGCGCACCGGCAACGTGGACATGGTCACCCTGGCCATGAACATGTGGACCCAGGGCATTGACCCCAAGCTGGACTTCCACAACATCAACAAAATCCGGGACATGTACGAGCGGTGCACCAAGATGAAGATCGGGGAACGCCAGCCCTACGTGGGCGAGCTGGTGTTCACCGCCTTCTCCGGCAGCCACCAGGACGCCATCAACAAGGGCTTCCACTACATGCAGGACAGCGGCACCGACATGTGGGAGGTGCCCTATCTGCCCATCGACCCCGCCGACGTGGGACGGGAGTACGAGCCCATCATCCGCATCAATTCCCAGTCCGGCAAGGGCGGCGCCGCCTTTGTCATGCAGCAGAACTTCGGCTATGATCTGCCCCGTGCCATGCACGCCGAGTTCGGCGCCGTGGTGCAAAAGGAGTCCGACCGGGTGGGCAAGGAGCTCAAGCCCGAGCAGATCTTCCAGCTCTTCGACCAGGAGTACCTGTCCGTGCCCAAGACCTATCAGCTGGAGCGCCACAGCTTCCAGGAGGACGCCCGCCACGGGGACGCCAGCCAGGTGGAGTTTGTGGGCGAAGTGAGCTACAAGGGCCACGCCATGGAGGTCTGGGGCGAAGGCAACGGCCCCATCGACGCCTTCTTCAACGCCCTGCACAACCTGCCTGAGGCCCCCATTGACGGCTATCAGTTTGTGGACTACAAGGAGCACGCCATCTCCTCCGGCTCGGACACCCAGGCCGTGTGTTACATCCACCTGAAGGCCCCCAACGGTCAGGATGTGTTCGGCGTAGGCAAGAGCCACAACATCAGCCGGGCCTCCCTGCGGGCCATTCTCTGCGCCATCAACCGCTCTCTGCGGCAAGCCTAAGGAGGGGTTTATATGTCTCGTGTCGCTTTTATCGGCTGCGGAAATATGGGCTCCGCCCTGGCCCGGGCCGCCTGTGCCAGCGTGGGACCGGACCAGGTCTATCTGGCTAACCGCACCTATGCCAAAGCGGAGGCCTTGGCCCAGGAACTGGGCTGCCACGCCTTCCACGACAACGTCCAGGCCTTTGAAGAGGCCGATTACCTCTTTCTCTGCGTCAAGCCCCACCTCTTGTCTGGGGTGTTGGCGGAGCTAGGCCCCAGTCTGGAGCGCTGCCCCACCAAAGTGCTCATCTCGGTGGCAGCTGGGGTAACTCTGGACACTCTTCGCTCCTTCCTTCCGGCCAAAGCCCAGGACGCCCCCCTGCTCCGACTGATGCCAAACACCTGCGTGGAGATCGGTCAAGGCATGTCCGCTCTGTGCGCCGCCCCCTCCGCCCAGCCCCACCACATCCAAGCGGTGCAGGAAATTCTCGCCCGCTCCGGGCGGGTAGACCTCATGGACGAGGCCCACATGGACGCCTTTACCTCGGTGGCCGGATGCGGTCCCGCCTACGTCTACCCCTTCCTTGAGGCCCTGGCCGACGGCGGGGTCATGGTAGGTCTGCCCCGGAAGCAGGCCATGGAGTACGCCGCCCAGATGCTGATGGGGGCCGCCGCCATGGTGCTGGAGTCCGGGCAACATCCCGGAGCCCTCAAAGACGCCGTGTGCTCCCCCGGCGGTTCCACCATTGCCGGTGTCGCCGCCCTGGAGGCCAACGGCCTGCGCCACGCCGCCATTCAGGCCGTGCTGGCCGCCTATGAAAAGAACAAGCAACTAGGCAAACAATAAATGAAATACGCCCCCTCCGGCGATGCCGGAGGGGGCGTTGGCGTTTGGTTTTATTCCTGCTCCCAGTTGTGGTAGATGTTCTGAATGTCGTCGTTGTCCTCCATGATATCGATCATCTTCTCCATGTTCTGGATGTCCTTGGGATCGGTGAGGGTGACGTAGTTCTGGGGCACCATCTCCACCTTGGCGGAGGCGAAGGTGTAGCCCTTTTCCTCCATAGCAGCCACCACGGTGGCGAAGGAGTCGGGATCGGTGTAGATGGTGAAGCACTCCTCTTCGGGCTCGAAGTCAGCAGCGCCGCAGTCCAGAGCGTCCATCATCACCACGTCCTCGTCCAGGTCCTCCCGCTCGATGATGAGCACGCCCTTCTGGTCAAAGGACCAGGACACGCAGCCGGTGGCACCCAGGTTGCCGCCGAACTTGTCGAAGTAGTGACGGACCTCGGAGGCAGTGCGGTTACGGTTGTCGGTGAGGGCCTCCACGATGACAGCTACGCCGCAGGGACCGTATCCCTCATAGGTAATGGCCTCGTAGTCGTTGGAGTTGCCGGAGCCCAGGGCCTTCTCAATGGTGCGCTTGATGTTGTCGTTGGGCATGTTGGCCGCTCTGGCCTTGGCAATGACGGTGGCCAGACGGGAGTTGTTGTTGGGATCGCCGCTGCCGCCGGTCTTCACAGCCACGATCAGCTCACGGGCGATCTTGGTAAAGGTCTGAGAGCGCTTGGCGTCTGCCGCGCCCTTGGTCTTCTGAATGTTATGCCACTTGGAATGTCCGGACATGAAAAAATCGTTCCCTTCGTTCTATAGATTCCACACTGCCTGTGGCACAGGCAGTTTTTCACATTTACAGGTTAGTATACCATGCCATTCTCCTTTTTTCAACCCTCTGCCCCCTGGCTCAGGGATTTTTCCTCCGATTCTGAAAAATTCTCTTGACACTCTAATCGGTACGTGGTATAGTTGTCCCATAGTTAGCTATTGCTAACTTGCAGAATCTCCTTCCTCCATGTTTCGAACCAAAGAGCTTGGGCAGCCCGCACCAGAAGTGCGGGCTGCCCTCTTTTTTCATAGTTTTTTCGCATGAGTTCTCAATTTTTCTCCAGTTTTTTGTAACAGTTGACGCTTTCCTATTTTTTATAAAATGTGTATACTGGATTACGTGTTTTTTTCCATTCGAAAATTTTTAAGAAAAGGAGAATCGGAGTATGATCAGGCTTCTGGCAAAATCCATCCGGGAGTACAAACGGGACGCCCTATTGACCCCCCTGTTTGTCACTCTGGAAGTCATCATCGAATGTATCATCCCCTTCCTCACCGCCAATCTGGTTTTGGAAATCCAAAATGGCTGTGAGCTGTCCACCATCGTCCGCTACGGTGTGATTCTCATGGTGTTGGCTGGCTTTTCCCTGTTCTTTGGACGGATTGCAGGCACCACCGCCGCATCCGCATCCGCCGGCTATGCCCGGAATCTGCGACGGGATATGTTCTACAACATTCAGAACTTCTCCTTTGCCAACATTGACCGCTTTTCCACCTCTTCTCTGGTCACCCGTATGACCACCGACGTGACCAATGTGCAGATGGCCTTTATGATGATCATCCGGGGCGCTATTCGCTTCCCCCTGATGCTGGTCTTTTCCTTTATCATGGCCTACATCATGGGCGGCTCCATGGCCTTCATCTTCCTGTTCACCATCCCGGTGCTGGCCATCGGTCTGGCGGTTATCATCTGCAAGGTACATCCCCTGTTTGTCAAGGTGTTCCGCAAGTACGACACCCTGAACAACTCCATCCAGGAGAACGTGCAGGCCATGCGGGTGGTAAAGAGCTACGTCCGGGAGGACTTTGAGAAGGAGAAGTTCTCCACCGCCGCTGAAGATGTGTGCCGGGACTTCACCCGGGCCGAGCGCATCATGGCCTTTAACTCCCCCCTGATGCAGTTCTGCCTCTACTCCGCCACCTGCCTCATCCTGGGGCTGGGTGCCTACTTCATCATCAGCACCCAGGGCGTGGCCCTCACCGTGGGCAAGCTGTCCTCCCTGTTTGTGTACAGCTTTCAGATTCTGGTGAGCTTGATGATGCTGTCCATGGTGTTCGTGATGATCACCATCTCCGCTGAGTCCGCCCACCGTATTGTGGAGGTGCTCCAGGAGCGCAGCACCATCACCAGCCCCGACAACGCTGTGATGGACGTCAAGGACGGCTCCATCGACTTTGACGGGGTGGACTTCAAGTACTCCGCCGACGCCGAGCGGGACGCCCTGTCCCAGATTGACCTGCACATTCGCTCCGGCGAGACCGTGGGCATTCTGGGCGGCACCGGCTCCTCCAAGTCCTCCCTCATCCAGCTCATTCCCCGTCTGTACGATGCCACGGAAGGTACCGTACGGGTGGGCGGCGTGGATGTACGGGACTACGACCTGGATAGCCTGCGCAACGCCGTGTCTGTGGTGCTGCAAAAGAACGTGCTCTTCTCCGGCACCATCAAGGAGAACCTGCGCTGGGGCAACCCCGACGCCACCGACGAGGAGATCATGGAGGCCTGCCGTCTGGCTCAGGCCGACGAGTTCATCCAGCTCTTCCCCGACAAGTACGACACCTACCTGGAGCGAGGCGGTGTCAACGTCTCCGGCGGCCAGAAGCAGCGTCTGTGCATTGCCCGGGCCCTGCTGAAAAAGCCCAAGATTCTCATTCTGGACGACTCCACCTCCGCTGTGGACACCAAGACCGACGCCCTCATCCGCAAGGCCTTCCGGGAGTTCATCCCCGACACCACCAAAATCATTGTGGCCCAGCGTGTGGCCTCGGTGCAGGAGGCAGACCGCATCCTCATCATGGACGGCGGCCGCATCGTGGCCATGGGTACCCATGAGGAGCTGCTGAAGAGCAGCCCCATCTACCAGGAAGTCTACGAGTCTCAGAACAAAGGAGGTCAGGAAGATGAAGCCTAATGTCCCCGTCAATCGCAAAGGCACCTTTGTTCGCCTGCTGCGCACCCTCTTTGAGTTTTTCCCGGTGCTGATGCCCGTGGCTCTGGTGTGTATCCTGTTCAGTGCCATCGTGGGCAGCCTTCCCACCGTGTTCATGCAGAAGATCATCGCCGTCATCGAGACCAACTGGCAGACCGGTGACTGGGCCGCTGCTGCCCCCCAGATTCTGCGGTTGGTGGCCATTCTGGCCACCATGTACGGCCTGGCCCTCATCTCCACCATCGTGTGGACCCAGCTGATGGCCATCATCACCCAGGGCCTGCTGAAAAAGCTGCGAGTGAAGATGTTCGACGGCATGCAGAACCTGCCCCTGCGCTACTTTGACACCAACGACCACGGCGATATCATGAGCCACTACACCAACGACATCGACACCCTGCGCCAGATGGTAGCCCAGAGCTTCCCTCAGCTACTGTCCATGTTCGTCACCATTCTGGCCGTGCTGGTGATCATGCTCTACTACAGCTTCTGGCTGAGCCTGGTGATTCTCCTGGGCTCCCTGGTGATGGTGAAGTTCACCCGCTCCATCGGCGGCAAGTCCGCCACCTTCTTCCAGCGGCAGCAGAAGTCCCTGGGTAAGGTGGAGGGTTTCGTGGAGGAGCTCATGGACGGCCAGAAGGTGGTCAAGGTGTTCTGTCACGAGTCCGAGACCTGCGCCGACTTCGACCGGCTCAACGACGCCCTCATGTCCGACTCCAAGCAGGCCAACACCTACGCCAACACCCTCATGCCCATCCTCATGAACACCGGCAACTTCATCTATGCCCTGGTGGCCATTGTGGGCGGCATTCTCCTCATCACCCATGCCCCCAACCTGAGCTTTTCCGGCATGGCCTTCAGCATCAGCATCACCGTTCCCTTCCTCAACATGACCCGTCAGTTCACCGGTACCATTGGCCAGGTGTCTCAGCAGATCAACCTGGTGGTCATGGGTATGGCCGGTGCACAGCGTATCTTTGAGCTGATGGACGAGGAGCCCGAGGTGGACCAGGGCAATGTAACTCTGGTGAACGTCCAGGAGCAGAAGGACGGCTCCCTGAAAGAGGTGCCCTACCGCAGCAACGTCTGGGCCTGGAAAGTGCCTCAGGAGGACGGCTCCTTCCACTACACCCGCCTCACCGGCGACGTGCGCTTTGAGCACGTGGACTTCGGCTATGTGCCCGAGAAGACTGTGCTCCACGACATCTCCCTTTTCGCCAAGCCCGGCCAGAAGGTGGCCTTCGTGGGCGCCACTGGCGCTGGTAAGACCACCATCACCAACCTCATCAACCGCTTCTACGACATCCACAACGGCCGCATCCTCTACGATGGCATCGACATCATGACCATCCGCAAGGCAGACCTGCGCCGCTCCCTGGGTATCGTGCTCCAGGACACCAACCTGTTCACCGGTACCGTCATGGACAACATTCGCTATGGTCAGCTGGAGGCCACCGACGAAGAGTGTATCGCCGCCGCCAAGCTGGCAGGCGCCCACGACTTCATCACCCGCCTGCCCCACGGCTACCAGACCATGCTCACCAGCAACGGCGCCAACCTCTCCCAGGGCCAGCGCCAGCTGCTGGCCATCGCCCGGGCCGCCGTGGCCGATCCCCCCGTCATGATCATGGACGAGGCCACCTCCTCCATCGACACCCGCACCGAGGCCATTGTCCAAAAGGGTATGGACGCCCTGATGTATGGCCGCACCGTGTTTGTCATCGCCCACCGCCTCTCCACCGTGAAGAACTCCAACGCCATCATGGTGCTGGAGCAGGGCCACATCATCGAGCGAGGCAGCCACGACGAACTCATCGCCCAGAAGGGCAAGTACTACCAGCTGTACACTGGAGCCTTTGAGCTGGAATAAGGCCTACACAAGC